>JBOICL010000074.1:0-5130 GCA_050740055.1 Stenotrophobium sp. | reverse complement strand
TTCAAGAGCATCAGCGGCTTGCGCGCTCTGCTTGAACCGCCGTATACGGAACCGTACGTACGGTGGTGTGGGAGGGCGGCCGGTGTGAACCCGCCCCCTACCCGATTTTTGCGTTAGCGTCACCTAGTTTAAGCAAAAGCATGTGGTTCAATCTCATGCTTTGTCCATTCTCGTGCCTGACTAGCCCCGCGTTCTATCACTCTCTTTTGGCCATGGTTTCCTAGCAGGACACCAGCAGTAGCGCTAGTTTTCTCGCTTGCCCGTGAATTGCAGCATGAGTAGAAGTCGGGCAGCGTTCACACGCGCATAGAAGCGCACCGGGCTGCCGAAAATCACGTAAGCATAAAAATCCCCGCCGGGACCGCTCGGGCGGGGATTAGTTTCAGGGCTTTGCGTGTCGTTAGTCCTTGACGTGCAACTCCACGCGACGATTCTCTGCGCGGCCTTCTTCGGTCAGGTTGGAAGCGATCGGGCGTGTCTTGCCGTAGCCCACCGGCGTCATATGGCCCGCGTTCACGCCTTGCGCTGCCAGGTAATCCTTGACCGCATCGGCACGGCGTTCAGACAGGCCCATGTTGTAGGCATCGGAGCCGATGTAATCGGTATGGCCTTCCACGTCCACGTTGACCTCGGGATAGGCCTTTAGCGTTTCCGCGACCTGATTGAGGATTTCCTTGGCCTCCAGCGTCAGCCGGTTTGAATCGAAGTCGAAATTGACACCCTTGAGGATGAAGTTGTGCGATGCCGCGCAACCATTGGCATCCACCGCTTCGCCCGGCTTAGGCGTGCGGCAGTCGCCGGTGAGCGCACAGCCATTGGGTAGCACCTTGGCGCCTTTCGGGGTGTGCGGGCATTCGTCCAGATAATCCGGGACGCCGTCTCCATCGCTGTCTAGCGGGCAGCCATCGGCGCCAACCGGAATCCCGGCCGGAGTATTCGGGCACTTGAGCGCAACGGGCGGTGCAGCGGGCGGTGCGGGCACGACTTCAGCAGGCGGCGCTACCGGTGCCGGCGGCGGTTTGGCACCGGAGCCGAAGAAATATTTCAGGCCCAAACCGATCTGATCGGCGTGGTATCGGGTTTTGAGCGTGGTGTTATTGGCATCAGGGCCGAATTTGGGCGGTTTGGCATCGACATAGCGGTAGTCCAGCGACAGCGCCGCACTATTTGTCAGCCAGAAATTGATGCCGGCGCCCACCTGCCATGTGAACGTGTTATCGCTTGCATCAAAGCCTGAATTTGAATACCGGCTGTGCTGCTCGCCCACACCGCCACCGAGGTAGGGAACCACTCTGTTGCCTGCGCCCAAGTCGTACCAGAGATTGCCCATGATACGGGCCGCGTCCAGCGACGCGCTTGAACTGCTGGAGACGGAACCCAGCGTGATGGTCTTGATGTCGTTCTTCGCATACGTCAAATTGATTTCGGGTCGCAGGCCATTCTCGAAGGCATAGCCGACATTGACCCCGCCGCCTTCACCGCCCTTGAATGAAACCGATGCGGATTGCGAAACGGAAGCGCCGGGTGTCCCGCCGATGCCAGCGCCGGCTCCAGGGCCGATGAGGCAAAGAGGGATGCCCGCCGGCCCCAGGGAAACGGTGCCCAGAAGCTGGTTAAGCAGACCGCCGACGATGACGCAGTTGCTCCCCGGTGTGCCCAGGACACCGGGTGTGCCTGGTGTTGTTGCACTTTGCGTGACGCTACCGTTGCCGGTGCGCAGATTGTTGTAGAAGCCGTCTAGGCCCACGTACCAGCCCCGGTCTACCTCATCGGCCATTGCGGTGCCGATGAAACTGACTGCGAGCAGCAGAGCGGCAACAATGCGCAATCCTGCGATGTGTTTTTTTCCTTGATGTTCCCTGTCCATATTGCGGCTCCTTGTCTTCACACTGGGGACGTATTTTCTTACGGCACCGTGTAATTAATTGTATGCCGTGTCATGACGTTTCGTAAGCACGGTGTCGATCGGAGGTTTTGTAGGGAAAAACCTACAACTTCCTTTGTCTCGCCGCAAGGTCTTTCATGATTTCCTGCGAGCCGCCGCCGATGGTCAGCAGCTTGGTTGAGCGGTACGGTTGCGACACGGTGCCGTCCTCCCGGGCGTTTCCGGGAGGACGTGGGTGCGGGAGCTGCCGTTGCCGCGTCAGTACCCGAGTTGTCGTGCTGCCAGGTCCTTCATGATTTCCAGAGAACCGCCGCCGATGGTCAGTATCTTGGTTGAGCGGTGCGGCAGCGAAACGGTGCCGTCCTCCCGGGCGTTTCCTGGAGGACGTGGGTGCGGGAGCTGCCGTTGCCGCGTCAGTACCCGAGTTGACGCGCCGCCAGATCCTTCATGATTTCCAGCGAGCCACCGCCGATGGTCAGCACCTTGGTCTCGCGGTAGATGCGCTCGACCTTGCTGCCGCGCAGATAGCCGGCGCCGCCGAATATCTGCATGGCCTCGTTGGCGACGTATTCCAAGCTTGTGGTGGCCAGGTTCTTGAGCATGCAGACTTCGGCAATCGGCGTCTGCTTGTGGCCCACACGCCAGGCGAGGATGTCCAGATTGGCCTTCACCGCTTCAATCTTCGTGCGCATGTCCACCAGCTTGTGGCGGATTACCTGGTTGCGGATCAGCGGCTTGCCGAAGGTTTCGCGTTCGCGTGCGTAGGCGAGGCTTTCGTCGTAACAGACCTTTGCGAAAGCCCAGGCCTGCGCAGCGAGCATGATGCGTTCGTTGTTGAAGTTCATCATGATTGCCATGAAACCGGCGTTTTCCGGGCCGATGCGGTTGGCGACCGGCACCCGGCAATTATCGAAATAAAGCGTCGCTGTATCCGAGCACCACCAGCCCATCTTCTGCAGCGGCGAGCGCGTGAAGCCGGGCGTGCCGGCTTCTATCACCAGCAGCGAGACGCCGCCCATGCCGGGGCCGCCGGTGCGCACGGCGGTGGTGATGTAGTCGGCGCGCATGCCGGAGGTGATGAAGGTTTTGCTGCCGTTGACGACGTAATGATCGCCGTCGCGTTCGGCGCGGGTCTTGAGGTTGGCGACATCGGAGCCGCCGCCCGGTTCAGTGATCGCCAGTGCCGCGATCTTGTCGCCTGTGAGCACCGGCGCGGCGAATTTCAGCTTCTGCTCGTGCGTGCCGGTGTGAATGATCGGTGGCGTGCCGATGCCGTGCGACATCAGGCTGGCGAGAAGGCCGCCGCTGCCCGCGCGTGCGAATTCCTCGGTGAATATGATCATGTAGAAAAGGTCCGGCACCTCGGTGCCGCCGTAGGCTTCCGGGAAGCCGATTTGCAGCAGTCCTGCGTCCGCCGCTTTCTTGTGGAATTCGCGCGGCAACTCCTCAGCCTTTTCCCATAGATCAATGTAAGGTACGCACTCCTTTTCGACGAACTTGCGCACCTGCGCGCGAAAGGCTTCGTGGTCTTCGGTGTAGAACGGACTTTTAACGGTCATTGAAATTACCAATTCGCAAGCCGGAATATTCGAGGCGCTGACCTTAGTCCGTGAGTTAAGCCGCCTGCAAGTATTATTTTGATCGTAATAATCATTACCTGGAGACACGCTTATGAACATCGCTGATGAAAACCTGCCGCTGCAGCGCATCCTCCACTGGGAACAGGCTCGCGCGCACCATGTTTACCTGACGCAGCCGATGGGTGGCGCTGTGCGCGACTACACGTGGTCGCAGACCGTGGGCGAAGCGCGCCGCGTGGCGGCCTGGCTCAAGGCGGAAGGCGTCAAGCGCGGCTGGCCTGAGCGTGCCTGCATCGGCATCCTGTCCAAGAACTGTGCGCACTGGATCATGTGCGACTTCGCAATCTGGATGGCGGGCTATGTGAGCGTGCCGCTCTATCCCACGCTGACCGCGCAGTCGGTGCGACAGATTCTCGAACACAGCGAAGCCAAGGCGCTGTTTGTCGGCAAGCTCGACGACTGGCCGGCGATGAAATCCGGCGTGCCGGACGATGTGCTGTGTTTTTCCTGCCCGCTGTCGCCGCCGAATGATTTTGCAAAGTGGGACGACATCATCAAGACCGCGCCGCTAGCTCCGGTGCCGCTGCGCGACGGCGACGATCTGGCCACCATCGTCTACACCTCAGGCACCACTGGCATGCCCAAGGGCGTGATGCACAAGTTCAAGACTTTTGCGCTGGTGGCGGAAGTTGGCGGAGAGATCTGGCATGCGACACCCGACGACCGCGTGCTGTCGCATCTGCCGCTGGCGCATGTCGCAGAGCGCCTGGGCGTCGAGTCTGCCTCGCTGGCCTACGGGTTCCGCGTGTTTTTTGCCGAGTCACTGGAGACCTTCGCGCGCGATCTGCGCACGGCGCGTCCGACCAAGTTCGGCACGGTGCCGCGGTTGTGGGCCAAGTTCCAGCAGGGTGTGTTCTCGAAAATGCCTCAGCGGCGGCTGGACCGGCTGCTGAAGATTCCGCTCGTGCGTGGCATCGTGAGGAAAAAGATTCTGGATGGACTGGGTATGGATCAGGTGCAATCCAGCTATGTCGGCGCTGCGCCTATGCCGCCAGCTATGCTGGAATGGTACCGACGTCTCGGCCTGAACATTTCCGAGGTGTACGGGATGACCGAGAATTTTGCCATCTCGCACGGTACGCGCCCGGGCCAGGGCCGCATCGGCTACGTCGGCACGCCCTACGACGAGGTCGAGTGCAAGCTCAGCGAAATCGGCGAAGTGCTGGTCAAAAGCCCCGGCAACATGATCGGCTATTACAAGGAGCCGGAGAAAACCCGCGAAGCCCTGAGTGAGGACGGCTGGCTAAAGACGGGTGATCTGGGCGCGTTTGACGAGCAAGGGCGCCTGCGTATTACCGGCCGCGCCAAGGAATTGTTCAAGACCAGCAAGGGCAAATACGTGGCGCCGGCGCCCATCGAAAACAAGCTGAGCGCGGGCACCGGCATCGACGCCGTGTGCGTGGCGGGCGCCAATTACGGTCAGCCCTGCGCGCTGGCGATGCTGTCGCCGGACGCGGCGAAGCTGGACCGCGCAACCTTGACGCGCTCGCTGGGCGAGCATCTGGCCGCGGTCAACGCGACGCTGGACCCGCACGAGCAACTGGATTTCCTTGCGCTGGTGAAAGATCCATGGAATATCGAAAACGGTTTCATCACGCCGACCCT
>JBOICL010000073.1:0-3221 GCA_050740055.1 Stenotrophobium sp. | reverse complement strand
TACGTTGGCAAGCTCGCCGGCCTCTATCCCAAGGACGATTGGCAGGCGGCGCTGTGCGACGAGATCATGGATGCCTCGGAGGATATTGGCAGCCGAATCGGCGGCACGATGCAGATGAGCGATGCCGAGAAGAAAAAGGCGCGCGAGGCACTGGCGACCGGTGCCATTCCGCGTCACCTTGAGCAACTGCAGCTACGGCTCAAGAACGGCGGTGGTGAATATTTTGTGGACCATCGACTGTCGATGGCAGACCTCAAGGTGTTCGGGCTCGTCCGCTGGCTGCGCTCCGGCGCGCTGGATCACATCCCGAAGGATCTGGTGGATCGCGTTGCCCCGGCGCTGGTCGAACACGGCGAGCGGGTGGCGAGCAACCCCAGGATTGCCGAGTATTACGCGGCCCGAAAGAAGGCATAGTTTGCGAGGCGAAAAGCTGTTCTCTGCCCCCCTTGCGGGAAAGGGGCGCTTTTCTTCAGCCATTGATGCAAGGCCCAATCATTCGACCGAAAAATCCAGTGGTGTCTGAGCCCCATTGATTCCGACTATTGAAGCGGTAACATCGACCATATCAGGAGAATCATCGTGATCAACAATAACCTGCTCGGCCTGCCGGCCTTCACCGCCTACGCCCTTGCCTGTCTCGTGCTGTGCATCAACCTGCTGTTCCTCTGGGCCTACAGCGGCGTCACGCGCGGCAAGACCAAGGTCGCGATCAACGAGGAAGACGCCGCAATCTTCAAAACGAAGCTGGAGCTGCTTGATCCACCCGCCGTCGCCCGCGTGCTACGCGCGCACAGCAACGCGCAGGCCAACATCCTGCCGTTCCTGATTCTGGGGTTGCTGTTCGTACTGATGGGCGGCTCTGCGACGGCGGCGAAGCTCTTTTTCGGCATCTTCGCGGCCGCGCGCTGGGCGCACTCCTGGGCCTATCTCTCCGGCGAGCAACCCTGGCGCACGATCTTCTTCACCGTCGGTGGTGTTACGACCATCGTGTTGATGCTCGATCTGGCGTGGATGCTGATCAAGGCGTCGTGAACATCGCTAGCCGACATTTTTCATCGCGAATTGCAGTACGACCCAGGGGCCGAGGTTGAACAGCAAGATGCCGGTTTTTGAGGCCTATTCCTAAGCTGCTGGCGGCGGGTCGAATTCGACAAAAAGTTTGCCCGTATTGGCGCCGGTGAAGAGTTGCGTGAGCGCCTGCGGCGCGTTGTCGAAACCCTTGACGACGGTGCTGCGGTCCTTGATGAGCCCGCGCTTGAGCCACCACATCATGCGCAACTGCGCCAGCGCGAAGCGTGGCATGTAGTCGAGGATGATGAAGCCCTGCAGCTTGATGCGCTTGAACAGCAGTTCGGTGAAGTTGGCGGGGCCGAGATTCCTGCGGTCGTCTTTGCCATACTGCGAGATCATGCCGCACAGCACGATGCGGCCGTGCAGGTTCATCAGATCGATCACCGTCTCCATGATCTCGCCGCCAGCGTTCTCGAAGTCCACGTCCACGCCGTTCGGGCAGGCGGCCTTGAGCTGCTCGCGCCAGTCAGCGTCGCGGCGGTTGATGGCGGCGTCGAAGCCCAGCTCGCGTGTCAGCCATTCGCACTTGTCCTTGCTGCCGGCGATGCCGACCACGCGGGCGCCATAGATCTTCGCGATCTGGCCGACGATGCTGCCCACCGCGCCGGCGGCGGCGGAGACCACCACGGTCTCGCCGCGTTTCGGTTTGCCGATGTCGAGCAGGCCGAAATACGCGGTCATGCCGGTGACGCCGAGTACACCCATCGTCGCTGTGAGCGGTACCGGCAGCCAGCCGGGAATGACCTGTGCCATCTGTTCGCCGCTGTCGGAGATCAGCGCGTAGTCCTGCCAGCCGAACAGGCCACCGACTTTCGCGCCGACCGGGAATTTCGACGTGTTCGACTCCACTACTTCGCCCACCGCGCCGCCGCGCATCACGTCGCCAAGCGGCACCGGCGGCAGGTAGCTGTCGGCCTCGCTCATCCAGATGCGGTTGGTAGGGTCCAGCGATAGGTAGAGGTTGCGCACCAGTGCCTGGCCGGGACCGGGCGTCGGTGCGGGCTCGACGACGCGCTGCAGGACCTTGGGATCGAAGTCGCCCGAAGGACGTTCGCGCAGGATGAAACAGCGGTTGAGGCGTTGCGGCATGGGCGGCTCCGGAAGCGACGAGGCTTGCATTATGAGCGTTCGCGTGACCTCGGGGGTCTTGGCTACGCGGCACGACGATTCTTGACATGCAAGTATTTACTTGCATATTATCCTGCCACTACCCGATGCCCTTATGAGTACGCCCGATCAACTTTTCAAAGCCCTGGCCGACGCCAGCCGTCGCAAGCTGCTAGACGTGCTGTACGCCAACGACGGCCAGACGCTGGGCGAGCTGTGCGAGCACCTCGACATGACGCGACAGGCCGTAACACAGCATCTGGCGGTGCTTGAGGCCGCGAATCTGGTTGGTATCCAGTGGAGCGGACGCGAGAAGCTGCACTTTCTCAACCCTGTGCCGCTGCAACAGATCTACGAACGCTGGATTGCCAAATTTGAACAGCCGCGCCTCAAGGCGCTCCATCAACTGAAGCAGAAACTGGAAGGAAAAGACCGATGAACACCAAACCTCGCAGCACTTTTGTCTACGTCAGCTACATCCGCACCACGCCGGAGAAACTCTGGTCGGCCCTGACCACGCCGGAATTCATGAAGCAATATTGGTTCGGCATGAACTTCGAGTGCGACTGGAAGGCCGGCTCCACGTGGCGAATGTCCTTCGAGGATGGCCGCACCGCCGACGATGGCGTGATCGTCGAGAGCGATCCGCCGAAGCGTCTGGTCATCCGCTGGTTCAACCGCTGGAAACCGGAAATGGCTGCCGAGGGCGAATCGCTTTGCACCTTCGAGATCAGCGAGGACGGCACAGCGACCAAGCTGAGCATTACGCACACCATCGATGTGGCAGAGTCCAAGTTCATCACCGCTGTGTCCGGCGGCTGGCCCAAGATCATCTCCAACCTCAAGTCACTGTTGGAGAACGGCGCCATCGCGCTGCAGGACCCGTATCCAAATCCGGGCAAACCGTAGAGCGGAGTATGTAGGAAATTGGGTTCTGACCCTAAGCTTTCCCCTCATATTCGCATTTCCTGATCTGGTGTTGCGAGTGGTGGTGGTTCTTGCAGAGCGGCGGTGATGTCGTGATCGGACAGATGGAGTTGGAG
>JBOICL010000072.1:0-6040 GCA_050740055.1 Stenotrophobium sp. | reverse complement strand
GCGCAAGCTGCCGCCGTGTTTTGCGCCGGGCCGTCTCAAGCACTGGCTGACCTTGCTGACGCGGAACTACCCGGAGGCCACCGCACTGTTCGCCGCCATCCGCCGCGAGGATGATTGCGGAAAAATTGACTGGCTGCTGGGTATGTCGAATTTTCTGCCGACGCATCAGGCCGCAGAGCACGAGGCATTCGCAGAGCGGATTGCCGCCTAGCCTTGAGCAAAGTCCGCAAATCCAGGCCGCGCAAGCCCGCACAGAAACCAGAACCTGCGCCCTGGTTCGTCTACATGCTGGAGTGCGCGGGCGAGCGCATCTACACCGGCATCGCCACCGATGTCGCGGCACGCTTCGACAAACATTGCACAGGGCGCGGAGCGGCATTCACGCGCATCAACAAACCTTTGCGCGTGATGGCGGCCACGCCCTGCGGCAACCGCAGCGAGGCGAGCAAAGTCGAAGCGCAACTCAAGAAACTCAAACGGCCGGACAAACTGCTGTGGGCCGCGCAATGGCCGTGGATGGACACACACGCCGATTGAAACTTGCATTGGGCCTGCGTCATCGCATCACGTGAATATCGTGCCATCAGTGCTGCCCGGACAAGCTGCGCGTGTCGAAGATGTCCTACACGATGCTGGCAACAGAGCTTGAACTTTTCCGAAAAGCGCCGCTCAGAAATAAAGCATGACCCCCGCGGTGCTCACGCCGTTGCGTTTGTTTGCGACGCAGCGCCATGACGCACAAAATTTTTCTCAAACCGGCCAAGGAGGCTACTCCCATGATCCCCACCCGTCGCAATCTGCATTTCAGACTGAAACCCGGCAGCGTCCTCAACTGGCATGCTCAGGGACCGCATGTGACCCATTTCATCAATGCGATGTCGTTGTTCTTTCCGGAAGGCGAACGCTTTTTCATCCATACCGTGCGGCACTATCGCGATCGCATTACCGATCCGCTTTTGCAGGAAGCGGTCACCGCGTTCATCGGCCAGGAGGCGATGCACGGACGTGAACACGAAGACCATAACCGCTTACTTGCAGAAGCCGGCCTGCCGGCCGCGGAACTTGAGCGGCATGTGCGCGGATTCCTCGCTCAGCTCAAGAATCGATTACCGGCATCCACGCAGCTATCGGTGACAATTGCGCAGGAGCATTTCACCGCGATCATGTCGAATCTGGTGCTGACCGATCCGTGCATGCTTGCCGGCGCCGACGCGCACCTCAAGGCGATGTGGCGCTGGCATGCGCTGGAAGAGACCGAGCACAAGGCCGTCGCATTCGACGTTTACGAGACGGTGATGGGCCACGGCGTCAAAGCCTATGCGCTGCGCACTGCGAGCCTGGTGCTGACGACGGCCGGATTCCTGTCGCTGGTGCTCTACTACCAGCAGCGGTTGCTGCAGGCAGACACGCGGACGCGCCGGTGGCAGGGGCTGGGTGATTTCCTGAAGTTCATGTTTGTCGCACCGGCGCTGCTGCCGCGCCTGGCGCGGCCCTGGATGGCGTACTTCCGCCCCGGCTTTCATCCTTGGGATCACGACAACCGGCACCTGCTCGAGGAAATGGACGCACTGGTCGCTCTCACGCAGAACTCCATGCTGAAAGCGGCCTGACCGCGGAAAGACTTTGCTAACCGGCCGGCGTGGAAGCATGCTGGTTGAAACTTGCAGCGCGCCTCTCTATCGTGGCCTGCATCCGTTACTTATCCACTTGAAGGAAACACTATGCCCAAGGCTTCCGCCCGCCACATCCTCGTCGCGACCGAGCAACAGTGCAACGCGCTCAAGAGCCAGATCGAAGCCGGCTCTGATTTCGCGGCCATTGCGAAACAGCACTCCACCTGCCCCTCCGGCCGTGACGGCGGCAACCTCGGCTCGTTCTCACCGGGCATGATGGTGCGCGAATTCGACGAGGCGGTGTTCAGTGCGCCGGTCGGCACTGTGCAGGGTCCGGTGAAAACCGAGTTCGGCTATCACCTGATCGAAGTGACCTCACGCAGCTGATTTGGCCCTGTCGCACCGTCAGGTCATGCGAACGGCAGGCGGCGAGGCACCCGCGACAACTTCCTGTCAACTGGAAAAAACATGAACGACACCGTGCACATCCTCGGCATCTCCGGCAGCCTGCGCAAGGACTCCTACAACACCGCTGCTTTACGCGCCGCGCAGGAACTGGCGCCCGCAGGCATGAAGATCGAGATCGCCGATATTTCGCAGTTGCCGCTGTACCACGCCGACGTGCAGGCGCAGGGTTTCCCGGAAGTGGTGCAGAAACTCGGCGCGCAGATACGCACGGCCGACGGTCTGCTGTTCGCCTGCCCGGAATACAACTATTCCGTCTCCGGCGTGCTCAAGAATGCGATCGACTGGGTGTCGCGGCTGGACAAGCAACCCTTCGCCGGCAAGCCTGCGGCGATCATGGGCGCGAGCATCGGCATGCTGGGCACCGCGCGTGCGCAGTATCACCTGCGCCAGATCGGCGTGTTCGTGGATCTGCGCTTCCTCAACCGGCCGGAGGTGATGATCGCCAAGGCGCAGGATCGCTTCGACAGCGCGGGCAAGCTTACCGACGCGCCGACGCGTGAACTGATCGCGAAGCTGCTGATCGCGCTGCGTGACTCGATTTCCGCGCGCAAGTAACCGGTCAGCATTCGGAGGGCTCGCACGTGGAAGACTGGGTGCAGCGTGCGCTCGCAAAATGGCCCAACGTGCCGGCGCTGTTCGGCTGGCTGGGGCTGGACCGGCGCGGGCGCTGGCTGATCCGCGGCGAGGTCATCAGCCGCCCGCAGATCATCGACACCATCAATGCCAACTACGCGGCCGATGCGCAGGGCCGCTGGTTTTTCCAGAACGGCCCGCAGCGCGGCTACATGAAACTGGAATACGCGCCACTGATCCTGCGCACAGACGGCGCGGGGCGGCTGATGACCCACACCGGCCACCATGTCGAAAACCCTGCGGCGGCATTTCTCGACGAACACGGTGCGCTGCTGATCGGCACCGAACACGGCCCCGGCGTGCTGGCCGATCATGATCTGGACTGGGCGCTGGCGCGGCTGCACAGCGGCGGCACGGCGGTGGACGAAGACCAGCTCGCCGCGGCGCTGAGCCTGCCGTCGGGAACGGCCAGCGCCCTGCACCTGTACGTCGGCACGGCGCGCCTGCCGCTGCTGCGGCTGGACTCCGCGCATGCGCCGCGGCGGCTCGGTTTCGTGCGCGATCCGCAGCAGCTGGAGAGCGAAAAGGCCCAGACAGCGCCTGCCACCCCGCCGCCGTAGAATGCTGCACACTGCACCGGAGCGTCACTTCACTCAAAACGACTGGAGGAGATCATGGGAGCCACCAAACGTCTGAATCCGCTGGACTGGACCTTCCTCGCCGCGGAGACGCGCGAGTCGATGATGCACGTTGGCTCGCTGATGCCGTTCTCGCCGCCCAAGGATGCTGCGCCTGAGCTGTTGCGCCAGCTGATGGACGAGGTGCGCCAACAGGCCCGCGCCTATCCGCCGTGGAATCTCAAGCTCCGATATCCGAACCTGCTGGCGAGCCCGCTGCAGGCTTGGGTGGAGGACGAGCACTTCGACGTGGAATACCACATTCGCCGCTCGGCGTTGGCGTCTCCCGGCGATGAACGCGAGCTCGGCATCCTGGTGTCGCGCCTGCACAGCAACAGCGTCGATTTTCACCGCCCGCCCTGGGAGGTGCACTTCATCGAGGGCCTCGAAGGCGGCCGCTTCGCGATCTACTTCAAGGTGCACCATGCGCTGGTCGATGGCTACACCGGCGTCAAGCTGCTCTCGACCAGCCTGTCCACCCGCGCGGATGAACGCGACACGCCGATGTTCTTCGCGCGCGCGCCGGTGGAACGGCCAGCGAAGCCGACGGAGGTTAAAGTGCCGGCGCTGGAATCACTGATGGCGCTAGCGCGCGAGCAGATGGGCGCCACGCGCAACGTCGCCAAAGCGCTGGGCAATGTGCTGAAGTCAGAAAAGAAAAGAAGCAAGGACCTGATCGTGCCGATGCAGGCGCCCAAGTCCATCCTCAACCAGAAAATCAGCCGCAACCGCCGTTTCGCCACGCAGCAGTTTCCGGTGGAGCGGCTCAAACGCGCTGCCAAGGCGCACGGCGGCACGCTCAACGACATCGTGCTGGCGCTATGCGGATCGGCGCTGCGGCGGCTGCTGAACGATCTCAACGTGCTGCCGGAAAAACCGCTGACGGCGATGCTGCCGGTCAATATCCGCCCCAAGGACGACCCCGGCGGCGGCAACGCAGTTGGCTCGATCCTAGCCACCCTGGCCACCGACGTGGCCGATCCGGTCGCGCGCTTCAAGACCATCATCGCCTCCACCAGGGAGGCCAAGGCGCAGCTCCAGGGCATGAACAAGACCGGCATCATGCAGTACAGCGCGCTGCTGATGACGCCGATGCTGCTGTCGCAGATTCCCGGCGCAGCAGGGCGCGTGCGGCCCACCTTCAACGTGGTGGTCTCCAACGTGCCGGGGCCGGACAAGCCGCTGTACTTCCGCGGCTTCCGCATGGAGGCGTATTACCCAATGTCGATCCCCTTCCAGGGCTACGGGCTCAACATCACCGTGCTGAGCTATCTGGATACGCTCAACTTCGGTTTCATCGGCTGCCGTGACACGCTGCCGCATTTGCAGCGCCTGGCGGTTTACAGCCGCGAGGCGCTGGAAGAACTGGAGAACGCGGCATCCGGCGGGAAAGGCTGATCCAGCCGCATAGCACAATGGCCGAGATCATCAATCTCAACAAGGCGCGCAAGCGCAGGCAGCGCGAAGCCGACGAAAAGCAGGCGGCGGAGAACCGGGTGAAGTTCGGCCGCAGCAAGACGGAGAAGCAGCGCGACGCGGCCGAAGCAGAGGAAGCGCGGCGGCGGCTCGACCAGCTCCGGCGGGAATCTCCGCCGGAACCGCGCGCGCAGCGGCCTAGTGAAAGTGAGCCAGACCCGCCACGCCGACCAGGATGAGATAGGCCGCTACCACGTAATTGAGGATGCGTGGCGCCGCCAGAATCACGATGCCGGCGACGATCGACAGTATCGGGATCAGGTGCAAATGGATGGTCATCTTTTTATCTCCGGAATTTTGCGGCAGGGAATTGGAAGAGATTATCCGCCCGTCTGAGGCGGCGGAGCCGCATCACCGGCAGGCGTAGCGGGTTGTGCGTTTTCAGGCTGCGGTGCGGATGAGTCCGCAGGCGGGGTTTGACCGGCGGGCAGCGTAGGCTGCGGCACGGCCTCCGGCGCAGTTGGCGCCGGCTCTGGCGGCATCGCGCCGCCTCCCGGCGTTTCGTCATCATTGGGCAACTCGGAAGCCGGCGGCTCCGGCTCTTCCACCGGCGTGCCGCGTGAACCGTAGCCCATCTGCCCCATGATCCACTCGGCGCGGCGTTGCACATAGGCGCCCGGCGCACGGGCGCTCCAGTGACGCGGATTGGGCAGCACCGCGGCGAGACGCGCGGCCTCGCTCGCGCTGAGCTGCGAGGCGTGCTTGCCGAAGAATGCCTGCGATGCAGCCTCCACACCGTAGATGCCGGGGCCGAATTCGGCGATGTTGAGATAGACCTCGAGGATGCGATCCTTGCCCCAGAGGTTTTCCAGCAGCACGGTCAGGCCGGCTTCCACGCCCTTGCGGAAATAGCCGCCGCCTGGCCACAGGAACAGGTTCTTGGCGGTCTGCTGGCTGATGGTGGACGCACCGCGTATGCGGTGATGACGCTTCTGGTTGTGCTCGTAGGCCTTCTGCATCGCCTCCACGTCGAAGCCGTGGTGCGTCCAGAATTTCTGGTCTTCCGACGCCACCACCGCGCGGCGCGCGACTTCGGCGATGCGCGCGGCCGGCACCCAGTGATAGCTCACCGGCCGCGTCGGGCTTTGCAGCATGAAAGACGTGGTGGGCAGCGGCAGCCAGCGCAGCGCGAGGATCGTCAGCGGCACCAGTGCCGCCAGCAGCAGCACACCGTAGAGCAGTCCGCGCAGCAGCCGAACTCCTAGCCTGCTGGAAGAAGATGAACGCGGCATC
>JBOICL010000071.1:0-6379 GCA_050740055.1 Stenotrophobium sp. | reverse complement strand
CGAGATGGCTGGCGAACTTGGCGGAGCGGATCAGCGCCTTCGACGGCACGCAGCCGGTGTTGAGGCAGTCGCCGCCCATCTGGTGCTTTTCGATCAGCGTGACCTTCGCCTTCACCGCGGCGGCGATGTAGGACGTCACCAGCCCTGCGCTGCCCGCACCGATGACGATGAGGTTGCAGTCGAACTGCTGCGGCTTTTGGTAGTTCATATAGACCTTCCGGGCTTTGACGGCTTCGAGGATTTTGCGCGCGATCAGCGGGAACACGGCGAGCAGGATGAACGCGCCGAGCAGCCCCGGCGAGAGGATACCCTTGAGCGAGGTGAGCTTGCCGATCTCGGTGCCGGCGTTCACGTAGACGATGGTGCCGGCGAACATGCCGATCTGGCTGACCCAGGCGAAAGTCCGGGTTTTTATCGGTGTGAGACCCATCACCAGGTTGATCAGGAAGAACGGGAACACCGGCGCGAGGCGCAGCGTGAATAGGTAGAACGCGCCGTCCTTGGCGACACCATCGTTGATCGCCTTGAGCTTGTCCGCGTAGCGCGACTGGATCGCGTCGCGCAGCACGAAGCGTGAAGCCAGAAACGCAAGCGTCGCGCCCAGCGTCGAGGCGAACGACACCAGCACCGTGCCCCAGACCAAGCCGAAGATCGCACCCGCCGCTAGTGTCAGCACGGTCGCGCCCGGAACCGACAGCGCAGCGGCGGTCACGTAAATCACGAAGTACAGGCCCGCCGCATTCCACGGATGCGCCGAGGTGTAGCTGCCGATGGCGGCGCGCTGCGACTGGAAATATTCCAGCGTCAGGTAATGGCCGAGTCCGAAGGCGAAGAACGCGGCGATGGCCGCGGCGATGAGGATGAGGACGATCCAGCGCTTGTTCATGAGCTTTTCCGGTGGACGGCCTTGTTTACGCGCCGCGCAGGGTTCAGACGCGAGCGCGAAGATGTTTGTTACACAAATCCTATGGCGCGAGAATCACCTTGCCGATATTGCCGCGTGCCTCGATATGCGCATGCGCCGCGCCGGCCTCGTCGAACTTGAATACGCGATCCACGTGCGGCCGCACCCAGCCGTCCTGCACGCCGCGCAGGATTTCCGCCATCCACGCGCTGAACTTGGCCGGCTCGTCGTACATGTTGTGGATGTTGATGCCGAACACGCCGCGATTCGCCGGAATGATTTTCGCCGGATGGAAAAAGGGCGCGCCGAGCATCAGCTTCACCAGTTGCAGCTTGCCCGCGAGGCCGGACGAGGTCGCCGCGCCGGAGATGCCGAACATGCCCATGCGGCCGGTGGCGCGCAGTACGGAATACGTCTGCTTCCAGCTCTTGCCACCGATCGGGTCGATGGCCAGTTCCACCCCTCGGCCGCGCGTCAGCGCCAGCACCTGCGTCGGCCAATCGGCCTGCGTGTAGTCCACCGCGTCGCGCAGACCGCGCTCGCGCAGGAACTCGTGTTTGCCGGGGCTCGCCGTGCCGATGGCCTGCGCGCCCAGGTGTAGCGCGATGTCAAGCGCGGCGAGACCCACGCCGCCACCGGCGTTGTGGATCAGCACCGTGTCGCCGCGCGCTAGGCTGCCCATCGCGACCAGCAGTCCCCAGGCAGTGATGTAGTTGAGCGGAATCGCCGCTGCCTGCTCGAAGGACAGGCTGGCCGGCTTGGCCCAGACGTAGTCCACGCCAACCACGGCCTGCTCGGCGTAACCGCCAAAATTGGTCAGCGCCATCACCTCGCGCCCGCGCAAGCTCGCGTCCACGCCTTCGCCAATCGCGGTAACGACGCCGGAAACTTCATAGCCGGGCACGAAGGGACAGGGCGGCGCGTCGGGATAAATACCCTGACGTGCGATCACGTCAGCGAAGTTGATGCCGGCGGCGCGCACCGTGATCACCACCTCGTGCGGGCCGGGCGCGGGTTCCGCGATGTCGCGCACTTGCAGGACATCGACCTTGCCGGGCTTCTCGATATAAATCGCGCGCATGTTTGCTCCTGTGTAGAGCACTATCCTGCCATCAAACCAGGGTCGCGGCATGACATCCGCAGCCTTGCGAAGCGTCACCCGCTCTTGCGGTTTTGGCTGAAGACGTGTTTATATTTATTTACTAAAACAATATTTATTAATTAAAACATAACAAGCGTTCGGGACTTTTCAGACAGAGCGGGTGGCATCGAAAAGCAGTCATCGTGCCCGGATACAGCGTGCTGCTACGATGGCCGAATCCCGTAAGACGATGCCATCTATGTCCAACTCGCTGTGGTTCCACTTGGCGCTGATGTCGGCCATGTTCGCGGCGCTGACTGCGATTTTCGCCAAGCTCGGCCTCAGGGGCGTGGACGCGGATTTCGCCACGCTGATCCGCACGGTGGTGATCGTCGGCGTGCTCGCGGTTTTCGTCTGCGCCACGGGCCGCTGGAGCAATCCGCTGGCGCTGAGTCCGCACACCTGGTTCTTCCTGGTGCTGTCGGCGCTCGCCACCGGCGCGTCGTGGGTGTGCTATTTCCGCGCGTTGCAGATCGGCAACGCCTCGCAGGTGGCGCCGGTAGACAAGCTCAGCGTAGTGCTGGTCGCTGTGTTCGCGGTGGTGTTCCTGCATGAGCGCCCGTCGCCGCGCGACTGGGCGGGCATCCTGATGGTGACGGCGGGGATCGTCGTGCTCGGCTTTCGTCGCTGAGTGCGTCTCGCACTGACGCCCACTATTGATCCGGCCCGGATTTAAATCGAAACCGTTCGGGTTGAATCCTGAGGTATCGAAGGATCGAAACCCGCGTAACAGCGTCCTTCGACAGGCTCAGGACGAACGTATTTGTGAGCCGGATCAATAGCAGGCGGCCACTCAGGGCTTGCCGCCGTGCGGCTCGCGTTCCGGCAGCGTGATGTCCAGCGACAGCGGCTTGCCCTGCCGCATCAGTTGCAGCTTGAGCTTGTCGCCGGGTTCGTGGTCGTGCACCGCGTCGAGGACTTCACGCGGATCGCTGACGCTGTCGCCGTCAATTTTCTGGATCACGTCGCCGCTCTTGAGCCCCAGTGACGCATCCTCCGGCGCCTTCAGCACCAGCACGCCCTGCTTCGTCTTGAAGTAGTCAGCGAGATCGCTGTCGAGCCGGGTCAGGTGCAGCCCCGCGTAACCCGTCCACGAAGACGCCATCGGCGGATGCGGCGGCGATGGCGGCCGCGGGATCAGCACATCATCGTCTTCATCGTCATCGCCGGGCATAACGGCGGACATCGCGCTCCAGTCCATGTCGGCGGGCCGCTGCGCGGTCACCGTGACGCTGGCGCGCTGGCCGGCGCGCTCGTAGTCAAGCTTGACCGGATCGCCCGGCGCCAGTTTGCCCATGACGGCCATGAGCCTGTGTTCCGGCCCCGGCTTTTCACCGGACTTGGCCGCCAGCGTTTCGCCGTTGGCGCTGAGCAGGATGTCGCCGGACTTGAGGCCGGCCTTTTCGGCGCCGCCGCCAGGCGTGACGCCCTCGATCACCACGCCGGGATATTCGCCGTTGCGCTTGTGCGCGTTGTCGATGATCACGCCGAGCATCGCGCGCCGCGGGCTGGCCATGAACTCGTAGGCATGGCTGCCGGGGCTGTCCAGGTGCAGCTTGCGGCTGGCCTCGACCATCTGCTTGACGGCGCGCTCCATCTCCTCGCGCGCAGCCTGCATCTCCTTGCGCGCCTGATCGAGTTCCTTCTGCGCATCGGGGTCGCTGCCTGCGAATGCGGGCACTGCGGCGGCCATCGCCAGCGCAGGCAATAGGGTCCAGAGTATTTTCCATTTCACTGCGGATTTCATAGCGCGATCTCCTGCGCACGGCGGCCGGAAGTAGTCAGTTGCGCGGCCTGCCAGTGCGTCTGCACCAGTTGCGACATCAGTTCCACGCGGTTCTGCCAGAGGCGGCGCGCGTCGTCTGGATTGGCCTGCGCGTCCGCGTAGTTGAGCTGCACGTCCACCAGCGCCACGTCCTTTTCCAGGTTCGCGGCGCGCAGCGCGAGTTGGCTGTCCCAGACCTGCACCCGCGGGCGCACGCGCTGCAGCCGGTTTTCCAGCGCGCGCGACTGCCGCATCAGTTGCGCCACGTCGGCAGACTGTGCCGCTGCTGGCGCGACTTGCTGAGTCTCCGGCATGGCGGACGGTGGCGCAGCTTCACGAGACGGCAGCACGGTAATGCCCACCGCCAGCAGCAGCGACGCCGCCAGCGCAAGCCCGCCGGCGAACACGCGGCGGCGGCGCTGCTGCGCGTGCATGCGCTGCGTCAGCCGCGCCCAGCCGCCCGCGGGCGGATCGAATTC
Source organism: Stenotrophobium sp. (assembly GCA_050740055.1). Lineage (GTDB taxonomy): Bacteria > Pseudomonadota > Gammaproteobacteria > Nevskiales > Nevskiaceae > Stenotrophobium. Next base: position 2,090 of record JBOICL010000071.1, on the reverse strand, counting down.
GGCAAGGTTCTTCAGTTTTTCGGAGAATGTGTTCATGGTAGTTCCGGCATGGCCGCCTCGGTGACCTTGTGCGCGCTGGCGTTGCCGCCATCGAGCACCTGGCGCAGTTTCTGATGTGCGCGCGATAGCTGTGATTTGGAAAAACTCACGGTCTTGCCGCACATCTGCGCGATTTCTGGATGGGTATAGCCCTCTACGTGATACAGCCACAGCACCGAGCGCGGCACCGGCGGCAGCAGGCCGAGCGCGTTCTCAAGGTCGAGGGTGGAGACGTCTTCCAGGCCCACCGTTTCGCTGATATCCGCGTCCGGCGCGAACAGTTCGAGGAAACGGCGGCCTGCGCGCAGGTGCATCAGCGCCTTGCTCGCCGCCACCGCGCGCAGCCAGTGGCCGAAGGGCGATTCGCCGCGGTACTGGTGTAGATTTTTGAAGGCATGCAAGAAAGTGTCCTGGGTGATGTCCGAGGCCGCGTCGGGATCCGAAGTCATGCGCCGCGCAAGGTTGTAAACCGCGCGCTCGTAGCCGCGATAGATGCTTTCCTGCGCGCGCCGTTCGCCTTGGCGGGCCTGATCCAGGGTTTCCGGCGCGATTGGGGCGTCAAACGCGGCGCTCATAGCCCTTAGATGCACCCAAACGGGGAAAGGTCGCAAGCCTTCAGCGGGGCAAACCACCCAGAAAGTCGGCTATCACCGCATGCGCCGCCGGGGGATCCTGTTGCATAAAGCAATGGCTGCCGGGCAGTTTTTTGACCACGACCTGCGGATTGAGGATGCGCGCGCGCCGTTCGGCGGCAGGAAAGAAGCTGAAGCTGTGCTGGCCGCGCAGGAACAGGATCGGCAACCGCGCCTTGCGGAAGGCCGGCCAGGGCCAGACCGGCGAATCGAAAATCTCGGCCTCCAGTTCGCGCGGACAACTCAGCACGCGCTGGCCGTTTTCGTCGTGCGTGGCGTAGTCAACGAAGCAGCCGAAGGCTTCTTCCGTCCAACGCTTGTAGGTGCCGCGGCCGTGCAGATGGCTGGCCACCGCCTCGCGCGAGAGCCAGACATTGCGTCGGCGGCGCGCGCCATTCGCCAGCGGGTGGCGGCCGAGCAGCGCGGCCAGCTTCACACCCGCGAAAGCCAACGGCGGAATGACGATGGGGTCCATCAGCACCAGCGCGCGGAACAGGCCAGGGTTGTCCGCCGCCACGCGCAAAGTCAGCGCCGCGCCGAAACTGTGGCCCATGCCGATCAGCGGCGAGCCTTGCAGCCCTTGATTCGCGATCACCTGCGGGATGCGCTTGATGACCGCCTCGACGCCGGAAAAATGTGCCGGATTGCCGCTGTCGCCTTGCCCTTCGATATCGTGCGTGAACAGGCCGTGGCGCGGCAGGAACTCGCGCAGCAGCGGCCAGTAGACGCCACCGCAAAAACCATTGCCGGAGAGGAAGTGAATCGTCGCGTCCTCGCCCTCCGTGCGGCGCCCTCTCAATATCGGGCCATGACCGGCACCCGATTCCCAAGGCGTCAGCCCGGAATATTCTGTAATCGGCATATTCTTAGATTGATTTTGTGCGGCGCGGAAATCTAGCACGGCACTCCCTATAATGCGCGCCGCAATTTCGACCACGCAGCACACCGGAGTGAACATGAGCCTCGACCTCGACGCCATCAACCGCGACCTCGGCAACGACCCGCAGGAACTCGTCAACTGGGCCGCCGGCCTCAAGCGCAAGGCCATCTGCACCACCAATTTCCGTCCTTTCGAGGCGGTGATCTTGCACATGTGCGCGCAGGCGCAGCCGGACATGCCGATCGTTTGGATGGACTCCGGCTACGCCACGCCGGCGACCTATGCGTTCGCCGATGCGGTGGTGCAGCAACTCAAGCTCAACCTGGTGGTGTATCACCCGCTGCGTTCACGCGCGCACCGCGAAGCCATCGACGGCGGCACGCCGGCCATCGATGACCCGCGCCATGCCGCGTTCACCAAGGAAGTGAAGCTGGAACCTTTCGAGCGCGCCCTGCGCGAGATGCAGCCGCAGGTGTGGTTCACCGCGATCCGCGCCGAGGACACCGCCGTGCGCGCCGCAATGCAGCCGGTCAGCGTCA
>JBOICL010000070.1:0-1417 GCA_050740055.1 Stenotrophobium sp. | reverse complement strand
ATTTTCTGTTGAAATTCCCCAGGGCAAATGTGGCCGTCGAAGTTAAGCACGGTTTGGATGAAAATGCTATTTCCGGTCTCGAGTCTATAGCTAAGGTGGTACAGTCATCGAGAATTGCTGATGAGCTTTGGGTGATAGTCGAGCAACCGCCGACTCTAGATATTGGGGCGTTGTCGAGCGAGTTGAAGTGGAAGGTATTTACGCTTTCGGATCTCGAAAGGAAGCTTCTGGAACATTAATGGCCATATTTCGAACTGTATGTGTATGGTACGTGCCAGATGCAGTCATTCAAGAACGCTGACAAAAGGCCACTCCCCGCTGAATTGGGATGCTCTCGGCTTGCGGTCACTGACCACTTACCAGGCTGCAGTGGCCTCCTAGCGCAGCGACTCGTTCTTGGCTAGGCCGCCATGGCGACTCGCTGCTCAGCTACCGTAGTGGAGCAAACTCGCCCTGCCGCGCACTGCGTCGAAGATCGGCAAGTCGGCGCCACATCGATCAAGTCCGCAAACCGCCGCGCTGCTCGCCCCAACGCCTTTCCCCGGATCAATTCCAGTTTGCGCGCCACTAAGCTGAAATAATCGTCCGCGCTGCGCACCGAGCGGTTCATCTTTTCGGCCAGGCGCTGCTTGGTCAAACTTCCCGACGCGTCGAACCAACGCTCGATGGCGAACTTCGCCGCCGGGATGCCGTAGTGCGCCGGCACGATGCCGATCAATGTGAACGCCACCGTCGAGCGTTGTGCCGCATCGCTGTATTGGCCGAAGACCACCATCTTCTCGGCCAAGGGCAAGCTGCCCACCCACATCATGACCTGGGCGGCCTGCCCCTTCAATTCAAAGTGCGAGAGGCCGGCGAGGGGACTCTCCCCTGTGCTGCCCACCGCAGCGCGCAAGCTGCTCGCCGCGCCTTCCGATCGTGCGCTGTACTCGAACGCCCACCGCAACAAATCACCCACGCTCTTGAATCCCATCAGGCATGCCCCTGGTATGCGTCTAGAGGCCCCTAGCCAGGTCAAGCCCGGCTTTATCGTCCGCGAATTTTATCGCACGCCGACGGCAAACCTAAGCGATTGCCCCGTTGGCGGGCTCTTTTTGTAGCCGGCCGACCTTCCTGCGTGATTTCCGAATGCTTGTGCAGGGTATGCAGGACATGTGCAGGGCGAATAAACCGTCAATGTGCAGCCTAAACGCCTGATTTATTGGGTTTGTGCAGGGTGTGCAGGGTCTGAAGGACAATTCAGCCCGTGAGGCGTTTTTTTCTGAGGCATGCCGCGACTTCTTGTGCACCTATGCGAATATTTCACTCACGTGCGCGCGCTCCCGCGTAGACCCTGCACACCATGCACAAACCAATGACGGCGCGGCTTCCAGCCCGATGTGAGGCGCCGTTTGCCCTGCACATGCCCTGCCCACCC
>JBOICL010000069.1:0-2661 GCA_050740055.1 Stenotrophobium sp. | reverse complement strand
GTAGGCATCTGCCTAAACTGAACCACGGACTGCCGCCCAGGGGACAGCGGGCGGGAATCAAAAGCCAAGGGGACTGGGGAATAACATGCTGAAAAAGCTCGCGCTGATATGGGTCTTGGCCGCACCTTTGATGGCTCTGGCCGCGGTCACTCACTCTGCAACTAAGGATGAGAAGCCCACGGCCGCAGCCGCCCAGAATGCCGACTGGCCGGACTACGGCAAATACCCGGTGCCGGACGAGCCTTACACCGCGACGCTTCGTTCGGTGTCGCTGGACGATCTGCTGCAGCGCGACATGCTGCCGCTGGGCATCTACAAGGGCAGCCCGCAGCTCAATGCCAGGCGGGCCTGGTACGACGCCAATTTTTACAACACTCTGGCGGCGCGCAAGGTCTTGCATCCGGGTACCGGCCCCTCGACCCACCAGTTCCAGGGGCCGATCACCTGGGACATCGTGCCGATTCCGCAGGCCGCGCCGCCGCCCTGCGACCGGCCGCAGCCGACCGGTTACGACGCCGAGTCCTGCCGCTACGTGAATTCACTGTTCAAGGATGTCGCCGCGAAGGATCCGGCCAGGGCCAAAGCGCTGCGCGAACGGGTGCGCACGGGCCGCGATGTCTGGTTCAAGGGCACCTTCGGCAACCAGGACGAGCCCTACCTGCACTTTTCCCGCACGACCCCGCACGGCATCGACGACATCTGGTATCCCTGGCTCGACACCCGCGAGCGCAAGCACCGCTTCACCAAGTACGGCGTCATCAACGACCCGGACTGCACCGAGGGCGACGCCAGCACCAACTGGTGGGACAAGTGCCCCGATCCGCATTCCTCCGGCGTGCTCGGCTACCGCAAGTATTTCGCCGACCCGACCAAGGATGCGAATGGCAAGGTGGTGTTCGACCCGCGCACCTCGCCCTATGAAGCGGATGAACTGAAGAAGAACAAGCGCTACATCATCGGCCACCCCTGCGTGCAGTGCCACGTGGCGTTTGATCCGACCAACCCGCCGGCCGATCCCAACATGCCGAAGTGGGAAAACATCAGTGCGACCATCGGCAACCAGTACGTCAACCAGCCGACCATGTTTTTCCAGGGCGCGCCGCCGGATTCGCTGGCACGCATGGCGCTGGAAGCCGGCCGCAACGGCACCATCGATACCTCGCTGGTGCCCAACGACTTCCAGAACAATCCGGGTACGCAGAACAACATCATGGACTTCCAGAACCGCCGTGTGTTCACGAACATGATGAAGGATCCGTTTACCGGCGAGATCAAGCCCGGCCGCACGCAGCACGTGCTCAAGGGCGGCGAGGACTCGGTCGGTGATCATCTCGCGCTGATCCGCGTCTACGTCAACATCGGCATGTGCACCGAGGAATGCTGGGCGCCAAACTTTCCGGTTCCGGGCACTTATTTCGGCGACAAGTCGCACCAGCAGCCGTTCCACATCAAGCAGTGTGCGCAGGACTGCGAGGCATGGAACTACGCCGACGCCAAGATGGATGACCTCGCGGCCTTCCTCGTCACCGGCGGCCCGGACTACCTGCTGAAAGCGAAGGACGTGGACGGCACACCCGGCTCGACCTTTATCGACCTCAAGCAGGTGCCGCAGGGGCACAAGATTTTCGCGCGCGAATGCGCCGTGTGCCACAGTTCGCAGGTTCCGCCGGAAAATATCCGCGCCGACAAGAATGCGCTGGAGCGCTATTACGAGGGCCATGTTTTCGGCAAGGAAGATTACTGGCAGAACGAGTTCACCGAGGCGCAGCGCAATTCGCCGGAATTCCAGAAGAAATATCTGGCGAAGGACGCGAGCGGCAAGCTGGTGCCCAGGCAATTCGCGGAAAACGGAACCTTCGGCCAGGACTGGCTGGGCAACGACGAGCCGACGGCTTTCAACGTCGTCGGTACCAACATGTGCCGCGCGCTGCACGATAATCACAGCGAGGGCCACATTTTCGAGGAATTCTCTTCCGAGGATTACAAGCACCGGCCCTCGCCCGGCTCGGTTCCGGAAGTGATCAATCGCATGATTCCGCTGATCGGCGGCACCAAAGTCGGCGAGCGCAAGATCGAAGGCGGCCCCGGCTACCTGCGCAATATCTCGCTGCTGTCGGTGTGGGCCACCGCGCCGTTCCTGCACAACAACGCCATTGGCGAGCAGACCTATCTGCCCGACGGCAAGACCCTGGACACCAGCGTGCGCGGGCGCATCAAGCAGTTCGATATGGCGTTCGCTGAGCTGATGACGTCGGATGACCCCAACGTCAATCCGCACCGTCCGCAGAAGATCACCGTGACTGATCGCGACTTCAAGCTGGCGCCGCGCGAAGACGGCCAGGGCTGGCTCAAGCTACCGGTGCCCAAGGGCACGCCGGTCGCCTACTTCCTCTCCAGCGATCCGCACCATCCGCTGTTCATGAAATGCGACGATCTGGTCGAGAACAAGGGGCACCAGTTCGGCATCAACCTGTCGCCGGACGACAAGCTGGCGCTGCGCGAATTCCTCAAGATGATGTGACCGGGCGAGGCGGCGCATGAAACGGGCGCGGCAGACGGGCGCGGCAGGGCTCTGGTGGCTGGTCCTGCTGGCGCTTGCCGCGGCACTCGTCTGGACCCTGTGGCCGCGCAGCGCCGCGCAGACGCGGGTTTCCGCCGCCT
>JBOICL010000068.1:0-1495 GCA_050740055.1 Stenotrophobium sp. | reverse complement strand
GTGCCGGAATCTGTGAGCGCATGGCGCGCGGCATCGGACACGCGCGGATCGGACGCCAGCCCGAGGTAATCATTGCTGCAAAAATTGAGGCAGCGCCGGCCGTCGACGATGATGTCGACGCCGTGCGCGCCGTCGACCGCGCGGCGCACGCGATACAGCTGCGCTTCGCGTAGGCGCGCCAGCTGATCGCCGAGACGCTGATCCAGCGTCGGCGCGCGCGAGATAGGAGCGTGCATCGCCGGAACTCAGCCGCAGATTGGATGCAGTGAAGCAGCGGCCGGGTCAGTCAGAGGCAATCGTTCTGTCACGGTCAACCGGATTCCCCGGCGTCCAATGCGGACAGGTACTGTTCGTCGCTGACCTTTTCCAGCCAGTCGACTGGCCTGCCATCCAGCCACTCTTGAATGGCGATATGACTCATGCCTGTGGTTGCGGTTGCGCCATGCCAATGCTTCTCGCCGCAGGGGCACGAAATCACATCGCCTGCGCGGATTTCCCGCTTGCCACCGCCCCAGCACTGAATCCAGCCGCGGCCGGAAGTGACGATCAGGTTTTGCCCTAGTGGATGCGTATGCCATGCGCTGCGGGCGCCGGGCTCAAACGTCACCAAGGCCCCTGAGACACGTGCAGGCGCATCGGCCATAAAAAGTGGATCGATGCGAACGCTGCCGGTAAACCACGCCTCGGGACCCTTCGCAGAAGGCTGCGAGCCGCTTCTCTTGATCTCCATTTTCTGAACTCCTGTTCCTGGTTACGCCGGCCATGCTCGGCGGAGCATCAATCGTTGCAGCAAGCTACCTGCGCCATGTGCGCCTGACCGGTCGTGGGTGGCGGGTAGCAGGTATCCGCATGCGGATGGTCATGCGCATTGCCTGGCGTGCCGCCTTCGGTCTTGATGCCCAGCCGCGTCAGAAGTGCGCGATCTTTTTCGTTCTGCGGATTGCCGGTGGTGAGCAGCTTGTCGCCATAAAAAATCGAGCTGGCGCCGGCGAAGAAGCACAGCGCCTGCATCTCGTCGCTCATCTCGGTACGGCCTGCGGACAGGCGCACGCGCGACTTCTGCATGAGGATGCGCGCGACTGCGATGCTGCGCACGAATTCGATGGGGTTCAATTCCTCCACGCCCTTGAGCGGCGTGCCCGCGACCTGCACGAGATTGTTGATCGGCACGCTCTCCGGATGCGCCGGCAGGTTCGCCAGCGTGCGCAGCAGTTCCGCGCGGTCCTGCTCCTGCTCGCCCATGCCGACGATGCCGCCGCAGCAGACTTTCACGCCCGCCTTGCGCACGCTGGCCAGCGTGTCGAGGCGATCCTCGTAGGTGCGCGTGGTGATGATTTTTTCGTAGAACTCCGGCGAGGTGTCGAGGTTGTGGTTGTAGTAATCGAGGCCCGCGTCGGCGAGGCGCTGCGCCTGCGGTTCCTTGATCATGCCCAGCGTCATGCAGGTTTCCAGGCCCAGCGCCTTGACCTCGCGCACCATCGCCTCGACCTTGTCG
>JBOICL010000067.1:0-1351 GCA_050740055.1 Stenotrophobium sp. | reverse complement strand
CTTCACGGTGTTGACCAGGTTCGGCACGAGGTCGGCGCGGCGCTGATACTGGTTCAGCACCTCCGCCCAAGCCGCCTTGATGCCCTCGTCCTGCTGCTGCAAGGAGTTATAGCCGCAGCCGCTAAGTGCCAGCACGCCGAGCACTGTCAGCAAACGCAGAAATGTCTTCATGGGGAAAACTCCGCAAGGTAATCAGGGAACCCTACCTATCTGTAGGCCTGGGGTGAACTTTCAAGTCTTGGGCGAGGGCCTGCTCACCCTAATTTGATCGCTGCGTTGTGTCCAGAATCGCGCCAGGCAAGGCGCGACCGCGACAAAAGCGGTGCCCGAAGCCTTGCGGCACATGCGGCAGTGGCAGACGGAGATCTCGCCGATCGCCGTATCCAGCTCGTAACGCACGCCGCCGCAGAGGCAGCTTCCACGATGCATCAGGCAGCCCGATTCAGCGGCAGATCGAAACGCCCTGCCACTACTCCAGTAACGGTCAGGTCTTCATCCAGTATTTCCCAGCGCAGCGCATAGCCATTGAGCCGCACAGTGACATCATGCAGTTGCTCGTCGCTGGCCTGCTTGAGAATGCGAAAACGATCCGCCGGAAAACCGACGATGCGCCCGTCGGTCAACTCCATGAAAACCATGCGTTCCTCAACCCAGGCACGCACCGCCAACGGCTCGCCAACGGTTGCGCTTTCAGATTTAGCGGCCATGGAATTCTTCATACTTCGCCCTCAGCAACTCGCGATGAGCATACACCAGTTTTTCGATCTCTCTGATCAATTTGGGCGTCACGCCGTTGTTGCGTGCAAGGCGAACCGGGTCAAGCCAGAACTTGCATTCGGCATCGGTTGTCGCCACATGAATATGCGGCGGCTCGTTGCGTTCATCGGAATAAAAATGAAAGCGCAGCGAACCAATCCGCAACACGGTTGGCATAACGCTTAACCTTTGGCGCGCTGTTCCAGGATCGCCACCGCCGGCAGCGTCTTGCCTTCGAGGAATTCGAGGAAAGCCCCGCCACCGGTGGAGATGTAGCCGAGCTTGTCGGCGACACCGAACTTGTCGATGGCGGCCAGCGTGTCGCCACCGCCGGCCAGCGAGAACCCGCTCGATGCGGCGATGGCCTCGGCCAGCGCGCGTGTGCCTCCGGCGAAGCTGGCGTATTCGAATACGCCGACCGGCCCGTTCCAGACGATGGTGCCGCAGTTCTTGAGCAGGCCCGCAAGCTTGGCGCGGGTTTTGGGGCCGATGTCGAGAATCATCTCGGCGCTTTCGACTTCGCTCACCGGGCGCACTTCCGCATGCGCTTCGGCGGAGAACTCAGAGGCGACCACGACATCTTCCGGCATCGGGA
>JBOICL010000066.1:0-3378 GCA_050740055.1 Stenotrophobium sp. | reverse complement strand
GCGGCAGCCGTCGAGCTGCGCTGGCTCGAATTCCGCCGCGCAATACGCCAGCTCACCAGCGTCGCGCAGCGCCTGCAATTCCGCGTGCAGTTCGCGCGCGGCGACGCGGATCTGTGCGCCGGCTGTCAGCAGCAGGCGAATCTTGCGCAGCGCCACTTCGCCCCCGCCCACGACGAGCACGGCCTGCCCGCGCAGGCGCAGGAAAATCGGGAACCACGGCGTCGACAAGGATTTCATCGCTGCATTTGACGCACCCGCTCTGCGCATTTCAAGTTCAACCTTTGTTATTATATATCATACTATTTATATAATATATAATATATAAAAACATTCATCGAACGCATTCATGCAAGGGCGGGTGGCCAGCTACTGGCGTCAAAGGCCCGCCGCCATCGCCTTGACCAGCATGCCCGAACCGATGAAAACGAGAAATCCGGCGATCAGCCGTTTGAGCGGCTTGGGCGGCAACTTGAAGCCGATGCGCGTGCCGATCCAGATGCCCGGCAGCGCGCCAATCAGTAGGAACGCGAGCATGTGGTAGTTCACCGTGCCGAGGCTGGCGTGGCCGAGGCCGGCGATGGCGGTGATCAGCACGGCGTGCGCGAGGTCGCTGCCGACCAGGCTGAGCGGCGACTGCTTAGGGTAGAGCAGCAGCAGCAGCATCATGCCTATGACGCCTGCGCCGACCGAGGAAATGGTCACCAGCGCGCCGATCAGCGCACCGCACAGCACCGTCAGCGGAATCTGCCCGCGCTCGTGAACCCTGCGCAGGAAGCGCAGGCTGTCGCGCCTGGCGAAGCGCATCATCTGCTCCTGGAACAGCGCCAGCGTCGCCGTGAGCATGATCGAGACCGCCAGCGTCAGCTTGATCAGGTGATCCAGGTCCGCGCCGTGCTCGTAGCGATGCAGGAACAGCAGCGTCAGCGCCGTCGCGGGCACGCTGCCCGCCGCCAGCCAGCCGACGATTTTCCAGTCCAGCGAGCCGTTGCGCCCGTGCAGGAGCACGCCAAAGGATTTGCTGATCGAGGCGTAGAGCAGGTCGGTGCCGACGGCGATGGACGGGCTGATTCCGCAGAGCAGAATCAGGATGGGCGTCATCAGCGAGCCGCCGCCCACGCCGGTCGCGCCCACGGCCACGCCGACCACCAGTCCCGCTACCGAAAATCCGAAATCCAGCATGTTTCCACCTTTTTTAGTGGGCGCACCCTAGCAGCGCGGGCTTAGCGGGCATAGGAATATTTATCTATACTTTCATAACCCAGTTGCATATGGCCCTCCCATGAAACTGCGCCAACTGCATTACATCCATGAGGTCGCTCAGCGCGGGCTCAACGTCACCGCCGCGGCGGACGCGCTGTTCACCTCGCAACCCGGCGTGAGCAAGCAGATCCGCCTGCTGGAGGAAGAACTCGGCGTGGACGTGTTCCTGCGCAACGGCAAGCACCTGGCCGAGATCACGCCGGCCGGCAAGCGCATCCTCGAATACACCTCACGGCTGCTCGCCGAGGTGGAGAACATCAAGAACATCGCCGAGGAATTCCGCGACACCGATCGCGGCGACCTCACTATCGCCACCACGCACACGCAGGCGCGTTACGCACTGCCACCGGTGATCAAAAAATTCCGCGCGCGCTATCCCAAGGTCACGTTGCACCTGCACCAGGGCTCGCCGCCGCAGATCGCCAAGATGGCCGCCGAAGGAACCGTGGATTTTGCCATCGCCACCGAGGCGATGGAGCATTTCGAGCAACTGGTGATGCTGCCCTGCTATCACTTGAACCGCTGCGTGCTGGTGCCGCCCGGCCATGTGCTGGCGCAAAAGAAAAAACTCACGCTCAAGGACGTGGCTGCGCATCCGATCGTGACCTATACCTTCGGCTTCACCGGACGCTCCAAGCTGGACCAGGCCTTCGCCGCGCATGGTCTCAAGCCCGACGTGGTGCTGACCGCCGTGGACGCCGACGTGATCAAGACCTACGTGCGCGCGGGCCTGGGCATCGGCATCATCGCCAACATGGCCTACGACGAGCGCATGGACAAGGACCTCGTCCGCCTGCCCGCCGGGCACCTGTTCGAGGCCAGCACCACGCACGTCGGCTTCCGCCGCGGCATTTACCTGCGCGGCTTCATGTACGACTTCATGCACATCTTCGCGCCGCACTTGACGCGCGCGGTGGTGGATGAAATCGCCGTCATCGCCGATCACGATGAGCGCGCCCGCCGTACCAGCGCACTGATCGCCGCGCTGCAAATTCCCTAGACCAACCGCATGCTGATGCACTTTTGATCTAAGGATAGAGCCTAATAATTCTTTTTCAGGCGCACCGCGCCTGCTACGCTTTTGTGCGCCGCAAGACCGGCAGACGAGGTTTTACCCGACACATGTACCGCTACGATTCCTACGATCAGAAAATGCTTGCCGAGCGCGTCGCCCAGTTCCGCGACCAGACGCGCCGCTTCCTCGCCGGGCAGATCCCTGAAGACGAGTTCCGCTCGCTGCGTCTGCGCAACGGTCTGTATATCCAGCGCTTCGCGCCGATGCTGCGCATTTCCGTGCCCTACGGCATGCTCGCGTCGCGGCAGTTGCGCATGCTGGCGCATGTCGCACGCAAGTACGACAAGGGCTACGGTCACGTCTCCACCCGTCAGAACATCCAGTTCAACTGGCCCAAGCTGGAACAGGTTCCGGACATCCTCGCCGATCTCGCCAGCGTGCAGATGCACTCGATCCAGACCAGCGGCAACTGCATCCGCAACATCACCTCCGATCCGCTGGCGGGCGTCGCCCGCGATGAACTGGTCGATCCGCGGCCTTACTGCGAAATCACCCGCCAGTGGGCGACCTTTCACCCCGAATTCAACTGGCTGCCGCGCAAGTTCAAGATCTGCTACTCGTCCACGGTCTCCGACCGCGCGGCGCTGCGCACGCATGACATCGGCGTGCAGATCGTGCGCAACGAAACGGGCGAACTCGGCTACACCGTCTATGTCGGCGGCGGCTTGGGCCGCATGCCGATGATCGCGCACAAGATCCGCGACTTCCTGCCGGAACTCGACCTGCTGTCGTACCTGGAATCCATCGTGCGCGTTTACAACCGCCTCGGCCGCCGCGACAACATCCACCGTGCGCGCATCAAGGTGTTGGTCAAGGAACAGGGGCCGGAAAAATTTGCGAAGATGGTCGAAGACGAGTGGGCGCAGATTCGCGGCGGTGATCTCACGCTGCAGCGCGCCGACCTCGAACGCATGCAGTCGCATTTCACACCGTTCAGCTATGACGCGAACGCCGGAAATGATTCCACTTTTGCGCAACGCATTCAGCAGGACAGCGCCTTCTCCGCGTGGGTCAAGCGCAACGTCAAGGAGCATCGCCAGGAC
>JBOICL010000065.1:0-14405 GCA_050740055.1 Stenotrophobium sp. | reverse complement strand
CTCATGTCGGCGATGCCGCGGTGGTGCAGGTACTTCATCAGCCGCGCCTGGTAGATCGCCATGATCGGCCCGAGGCCCATGCTGACGGTGGCGAATTGCCAGAACTCCGGCAGCAGCCAGGGATGCGGATACGAGGGCAGGCCCTTGCCGCCGGTTTCCATGCGGAAATTCTGCAGCTGCTGCTCGCTGATGCGGCCTTCGAGAAACGCGCGCGCGTAGATGCCCGGCGAACTGTGGCCCTGGATGTAGACTAGGTCCTGGCCCTGAGGATGGTCGATGCCTTTCCAAAAATGGTTGAAGCCGACGTCGTAGAGCGTGGCGGAGGAAGCGAAGCTGGCGATATGCCCGCCGATGCCGGCGTGCTCGCGGTTGGAGTTGACCACCAGCGCCATCGCGTTCCAGCGGATGATGGAGCGGATTTTCCACTCCAGCGCATGATCGCCGGGCGAGCGTTCCTCCAGCTCCGGCGGAATGCTGTTGATGTAGGCGGTGTTGGCGGAATGCGGAATGAACGCGCCGGTGCGCCGCGCCTTTTCGGTGAGCTGCTCCAGCAGGAAATGCGCGCGCTGCGGGCCTTCGCGCTCCAGCACGTCGTTCAGCGCGGCCAGCCATTCCTGGGTTTCCAGCGCGTCGGTATCGCGCTTCTCTTGATCCGTCATGAAGCTCTCCAAGCCTTTCTCGGCATGTTACAGACAAACAGAATGCCCAAAACAGCGGAACAAAACCTCACCCGCTCAGCCGATGCAGCGATGCTTTGTTGTTTATAAATATTGATTTATTTTAATTTTAATCAATAAATAATAACCACCGTCCGAGCTTTGACCAGGAGAGCGGGTGGTTTCAGCGCGCGCCGCTGTGCATCATGCGGCGCAGCACTCATCAGAAACAGCGGACTAGATCGCATGAGCACACATCAAACTTCGGTCGTCGACAGCGTCGAACGCGCCGTAGACGAAATCCTGGCGCGCGTAGGCAAGACCGTCATCATCGGCCTGCCGCTGGGGCTAGGCAAACCGGTGGAGCTGATCAACGCGCTGTACCAGCACGCGCTGAAGGACGCCTCGATCAAGCTGACCATCCTCACCGCGCTGTCGCTGGAAAAACCCAGCGGCGGCAGTGCACTGGAAAACAGCTTCCTCGCACCCTTCATCGAGCGCGTGTTCGGCGGCGTGCCGGCTCTCGATTACATCGTCGCGCTGCGTGCGAACAAGCTGCCGCCGAATGTCGACGTCAGCGAGTTCTTCTTCAAGCCCGGCAGCTTCATGGGCAACGCGCACGCGCAGCAGAATTACGTCAGCAGCAATTACTCGCACGCCGCGCGCGATGTCTTCAACCGCGGCTGCAACGTCGTCGCGCAAGCGATCTGCAAGCGCGAGGAGAACGGGGTGACGCGCTACTCGCTGTCCTGCAACCCTGACACTGGGCCGGAACTGCTGGCGATGATCCGCGCCAGCGGGCGGCCACACGTGGCGCTGGGGCTGGTCAACCAGAACCTGCCATTTATGGGCAACGACGCCGAGGCCGCGGCGGACGCTTTCGACATCGTGATCGACCACGCGCGCTACAGCACGCGCCTGTTCTCCACGCCCAAGCTCGCGGTGGCGACGCCGGACTACATGATCGGCCTGCACGCCAGTGCGCTGATCAAGGACGGCGGCACGCTGCAGATCGGCATCGGCGCGCTCGGCGATGCCATCGTGCATGCGACGCAACTGCGCCACGAGCAAAATTCCGTTTACAAAAATCTGCTGCGCGACTTCGGCGTGCTCGAACGCTCCGGCGCGCTGGTGCAGTCCATCGGCGGCGATGCGCCCTTCGAGAAGGGCCTGTATGGCGCCTCGGAAATGTTCGTGGACGGCTTCATGCCGCTGTACAAGTCCGGCATCCTCAAGCGCAGGGTCTATGACTTCTGGGCGCTGCAGCAGCTCATCAACGAGGGCCGCTGCGACCCGGAACAGATCAAGCCCGAAGTGCTGGATGAACTGGAAAAGCTCGGCGTGCGCGTGATCCGCACTCAGGATTTCCAGATTCTGCAGCACCACGGTTTCTTCAATGACCAGACGCGCTACGACCAGGGTTACCTGGTCGCGCCGGACGGCGAGCGCATGATCGCCAACGTCGCCGACCCGCGTGCGCGCGCGGTGATGGCCGCGCAGTGCCTGGGGCAGAAGCTGCGCCGCGGCATCGTGCTGCACGGCGGCTTCTTCGTCGGGCCGGAACCGTTTTACAGCTGGCTCAGGAACATGAGCGAGGACGAGCGCGGCCAGATCTGCATGACCGGTGTGAACAAGGTCAACCAGCTCGACCTCAACCCGCGCCTCTACACGCAGCAGCGCATCCACGCGCGCTTCATCAACACCGGCATGATGGTGTCGCTCAACGGCGCGGTGTCCTCGGACGGCCTCGACGACGGCCGCGTCGTGTCGGGCGTTGGCGGCCAGTACAACTTCGTGGCGATGGCGCACCAGCTGCACACCGGCCGCTCGATCCTGATGCTGCGCGCGGTGCGCGACAAGGAAGGCAAAACCGCAGCGCCCAGCAGCAACGTGGTTTTCAACTACGGCAACTGCACCATCCCGCGCCATCTGCGCGACATCGTCATCACCGAATACGGCATCGCCCACCTGCTCTCGGAATCCGACAGCGAAGTGATCAGGCAACTGCTCAACATCACCGATTCGCGTTTCCAGCCGGAGCTGCTGGAACAGGCCAGGCGCGCGGGAAAGATCGCGGCCGATTACAAGATTCCTGATCAGTATCGGAATAACTTCCCTGAAGTTCTGGAAGCGAAAATCAAACCCTACCGCGAGCAGGGCGTGTTCCCGGATTTCCCCTATGGCACCGATCTCAGCGCCGACGAGATCGCGCTGGGCAAGGCGCTGAAGCGGGTTAAGTCGCGCGCCGCGAAAACGGCGAAGTGGAAGCTCGCGCTCGCCGCCTGGCGCTACCGTGAAACAGACATTCCCATCACCGCGCACCGCTACCTGGACTGGCTGAAGCTGCGCCATCCTCAGTCGATGCAGGACAAGGTGGTGCGCATGCTGCTGGTCAAGGAACTGCGCGCGGGCGGCGTTCTGAATGAGGTGAAGTAGCGCAAATACCTCGCGCGTTTGCGGGCCATTCAGAGTTCACGGCGCAATAAATTCCAGCGGCGTCAATCCACGCGACAGCATCCAGTCGCGCAGCGCAAGGCCGGTGGCGGCGGGCCAGGGCCGCAGTTTTTCCGGTGCGATACGGCGGTATTCCGACAGCTCCTCGCCGAGCACGATCTCGCCGGTCGCCACCACGTGGTAGGCGATGATGAGCTGGTTCATGCGCGCGAATGGATAGTGACCGACGAAGCTCACCGCCTGCGCGTCGAGGTTCAGTTCTTCCTTCACTTCGCGGCGGACGCCGATTTCCGGTGACGGGTCATCCTTCTCCAGAAAGCCGGTGATCAGCGCGAAAAATTTCTGCGGCCACTGCTTGTTATGCGCGAGGATGATGCCACCCTCGTGCTCGACGATGGCCGCTACCACCGGCACCGGGTTATCCCACAGCACGAAACCGCAGGCCGCATCCGCGCAGGCCAGCCGGCCCACGCCGCCGTGATGGGCGGTGACCAGAGGCATGGTGCAGGCTGGGCAGAATTTGTAATGCCGGTTCATGGCTCAACAGGAAATGTTGTCGGGTCGTCGCGTATCAGATCACGGCAGTGCCACATAAGTCCCCTCGTGCGTCACCACCTGCCTGTCCACGGCCATGATTTCCGTCTTCACGCAGATGCGTGCGCGCCGTCCGCGCCTGAGCGCGGCGAGGAAGCGGTCCCACTCTGCCGCCGGCATGCGCGTGACGGCGGTGAGTTCGCCTGCCGCAGGCTCCATGAAATCGCAGTTGCTGTTCTGGATCACCAGCCGCGCCTCAATCCCTTCGCGTTGCAAGGCGAAATGCAGCAGGGTCCATCCGGAAACGATGCCCAGGGTCGCGAGGCTGCCGCCGAAAGCAGTGCCGCGATGGTTGAGATTGGGCGCCAGCGGCGCGCTGATTTCCGCGCAGGCAGTTTCGCAGCGCAGGACGCGCACGCCCAGCGCCCGCGTCAGCGGGATATTGCGATGCAGGTATTCGGTGATTTCGTCTGGCGTCATGAAAGGCTACGTGGACAGCGGCCGCAACCTTAGCGCAGAGACTTGGTATCTGTCAGCGCTACCCGTTTAAACTTCGCGCCATGACAGACCGCCTCGACAAGCAGCGCGTTGACGACCTGCGGCCTACGCAGATGACCGTGGGCATGATCGAGGTCACGGACAAGCGCCGCGAGCTGGCGCATGAAACCAAGGACGAGCGCCACGATTTCCTGCGCAAGCATCCGCTGCCGGTGGTGCGCGGCCCAGGCGGTCAGCTTTTCCTGATCGACCACCACCATCTGGCGCGCGCGCTGTGGGAAGACGCCTTCGAACACGGCTGGTGCGAAACCGTGGCGGATTTTTCCGGCAAGACCGAAACCGCGTTCTGGCAGGAAATGCAGGCGCGTCACTGGACTTATCCGCACGATCAATTCGGCCGCACGCGCACGATTGCGGATTTGCCCGCGCATGTCTCCGGGCTGGTGGACGACCCCTACCGCAGCTTGGCCGGCGAAGCGCGCCGGCGCGGCGCCTATCAGAAGGTGGAAGCGCCGTTCGCCGAATTCCAGTGGGCGAACTTCTTTCGCCCGAAGATCGTCATCGGCTTGGGCGATGAAGGCTTTGCAACCGCCTTGCGCAAGGCAGTGGAGCTGGCGCGCAGCCCTGCGGCGCAGCATCTGCCGGGTTTTATCGCGGCGGAGCCGGCGGAGCGTTGACTGCTGCCTTCTCTGCTTCGGTGCCTGTTTCACCGGCCGGCGCTTCGGCATCAGGCTTGGCTTTCTTGACGATCTCGACGCTGTCGAAGATGCCGCGCGGAATCATCCATTCGTCCAGCGACAGGCCCGCCTGCTCCATGCCGGTGACGATCGCGGCCAGCGCCTTGTTGCTGCCCTTGGTCGCCACGCCGGCGCCCTGCCGCGCGAGCAGGGTCTCGAAACGGTTCACGAAATCCATGCGGTCGCGGTGGGGGATGCCGTTGGATACCTTGGAGCGCGCCCACTGCTGCACCTGCGTGAACTCCATTGCCGGAACGACGAAGCCGAGGTTCTGCAGGGTGACGACGACAAAATCGCCGTTGCGCGAAACGCGCCCGCCGTTCAATACCGTTTCGAGAATGCTGGCCAAGTGAACTCCTTCGTGGTCAGTGAGCATACTCTCATCGCCTGCGGCACTGACCGCCGGAAATGCTGTCAAAATGCCGCAAGTGGAGGATTTCACCATGCTGAACCATCGCGCAGGTTTGCTGATTTCGATCGTTTTTTTCGCCCTGCTCGCCGGCTGCGCCACGCCGGCCACGCGCATCAAGGACAATCCCGACGCCTATGCCCGGCTGACGTCCGAGCAGCGGGTACAGGTCAGCAAAGGCGAGATCGCGCTGGGCATGCCGGACGAGGCGGTGATGCTGGCGCTGGGCAAGCCCGACCGCGTCACCGAGCGCACCGACGCCAAGGGCGTCGCCACCGTCTGGCATTACGTGGACCAGTCCACGACCGTCTCCACGGTGGACTATGTCGGCTTCTATGATCCGTTCTTCTTTCCCTTCACGCCGCTGGTGGTCAGCTCGCCGCAAAACGAGCGCGACCGCGTGCGCGTGTATTTCAACGGCGGCAAGGTCAGCGCGATAGAGCGCGAAGTGAAGAAGTAAGCAACTCCGGTTTCACTTGCCGATACAGAACTGGCTGAACACACGCCCGAGCAGATCATCGGAGGTGAAGCTGCCCGTGATTTCCGCCAGTGCCTGCTGCGCCAGCCGCAGTTCTTCCGCCGCCAGTTCCGGTGTTGAGTGTTCGAGCAGGCGCTGCTGCGCGTCGCCGGTGCAGGCCAGCGCACGGCGCAGCGCGTCCACGTGGCGCGTGCGCGCGGAGAAAATATTTTCACCCTGCTCGCAGAGTCCGGCGATGCGCTTGATCTCGCGCACCAGCAGATCCACGCCCGCGCCGCTGGCGGCGGACAGGCGCAGGCTGATGCGTGATCCTTCTTCGTGACGTTCTGGCAACGCCCCTGACAGGTCGCATTTATTGCGGATGACCAGTGCCTGCTGAGCCTGAGGCAGTTTTTGCAGCAGGGCTTCGTCGGCCGACGTAACCCCTTCGCGGTCATCGACCAGGAACAGCGCGATCTCGGCCTGCGCCAGCGCCGCCCAGGCGCGGCGGATGCCTTCGCGTTCCACTGGATCGTCGCTGTCGCGCAGGCCGGCGGTGTCCAGCACGGTGAGCGGCATGCCATCCAACACGAGGGTTTCGCGCAGCACGTCGCGCGTGGTGCCGGCGATCTCGGTGACGATCGCGGCGTCGGTGCCGGCGAGGCGGTTGAGTAGGGTTGATTTGCCGACGTTCGGCCGGCCGGTGAGCGTCACGACCATGCCTTCTCGCAGACGCCTGCCCTGCGCGGCCTGCTGGATGAGCGTGCGCAGATGCGCGTTCAGCGCTGCGAGCCGCGCGCACAGTTTTTCGTCGGCGAGCCAGTCGATGTCCTCGTCGGAAAAATCCAGCGCGCCTTCGACGAACACGCGCAGTTGCGTGAGTTCTTCGACCAGCGCATTCACGAGCCTGGAAAACTCGCCGTCCAGCGAGCGGTTCGCTGCTCGCACAGCCTGCGCGCTGACGGCGTCGATGAGATCGGCGACGGCCTCGGCCTGCGCAAGATCCATGCGGCCGTTGAGGAAGGCGCGTTCGGAAAATTCGCCGGGCCGCGCCACGCGCGCACCGAGCATGCAGGCGGCGCGCAGCAGCAGGTCCAGCACCACCGGGCCGCCGTGGCCCTGCAGCTCGGCCACATCCTCGCCAGTGAACGAGTGCGGCACGGGAAACCATAGGACGATGCCCTGGTCGAGCACCTCGCCGTTCGTGTCACGGAAATGGCGCAGGCCTGCCTGGCGCGGCGCGGGCAGGAAGCCGGCGATTTTTGTGGCGATATGCGCCGCTTGCGGGCCCGACAGCCGCAGGATGCCGACACCTCCGCGGCCCGGCGGCGTGGCAACGGCGGCGATGGTGTCGTTGAGCGACGGCATGGGCTATTTTGTGTTCACCCGCTCTGCTGGTTTGCGTAGACTGGCGTGTTTATGATTATTGACTATGTTATGTTATAGTCAATATAAATAAACATTCTTCCCTGACAAAACAGGCAGAGCGGGTGCCGACGCGGGGCTTGTCCGAAGGGCAATAAGTGCAGGAGGTGCCCGAAGCCCGCGACCCGCGCGAAGGTCGGCACCCCACCGCCCGCTCCCGCACCCGTTTTGCTGCGCAAAAACACCGTGTCGTGGGCGGGCACCGCATCAGCGTGGGCTGCGGCCCAGCCCTTCCTTCTCCAGCTTGCGGTTGATCAACCACTGCTGGGTGATGCCGGTCGCGTTAGACACCACGTAGTACAGCACCAGGCCGGAGGGGAAGAAGGCGAAGAACGCGGCCATCAGGATCGGCATCATCTGCATCACGCGCTGCTGCATCGGGTCCGCGACCTGCGTGCCGGACAGGCGCTGCTGCAGGAACATGCTGATGCCGAACAACACCGGCAGCACGAACGAGGGATCGGCGGCGGAGAGATCGTTGATCCACAACATGAACGGTGCCTGGCGCAGCTCGACGCTGTCCAGCAGCACCCAGTACAGCGAAAGGAACACGGGGAACTGGATCACCAGCGGCCAGCAGCCGGCCAGCGGGTTGAAGCCTTCCTTCTTGTACAGCTCCATCATCGCCTTGCTCATGCGCTCGCGGTCGCCGGCGTAGCGCTCTTTCAGCTCGGCGATGCGCGGCGCGAATTTTTTCATCTTCGCCATCGAGCGGTACTGCTTTTCGGAGAGCGGATACATCAGGCCGCGCACCAGCAGCGTCAGCAGGATGATCGCCACGCCCCAGTTGTGCGTGAGCTGGTGGAAGAAATTCATGACCCAGAACAGCAGCGTCGCCACCGGCGAGAGCAGGCCGTAGTCCACCGCCAGATCGAGGCCGGGCGCGACCGCGCCGATGGTCTTCTGCAGCACCGGGCCGAGATAGACCTGCGTGGAGAAAGTGTGGTCGGCCCGCGGCGCGACACTGGCCGCGCTGCCGACGTACTGCGCCAGATAGCCCAGCGTGCTGCCCGGCTTGGCGCTGAGGGTATTGCTCTCGCCTGCGGGCGGAATGATCACGGCGATGAAGTAATGCTGCAGCATCGCCAGCCAGCCGCCCTTCTGCTGCACGTTGACCGGATCCTTGTGCAGGTCCTCGAACTTGGTTTTCTCGAAGCGGTAGTTTTCGGTGCCGGACTTCTGCTCGTAGTACGCGATGCCGTCGAAGGTGTGGATGCCGCCGAAATGCGAGCTTTCCTTTTGGTTCGATGGCGTCTGCCGCAGCTGCACATACGGACTCACGTTCAGCGCCGCGCCGCCCGCATTTTTGATCTGCTGGTCGAGCACAATGTCGTAGCTGCCGCGCTTGAAGCGATAGGTCTTGAGCACGGTGTAGCCGCTGGCGTCGGTGTATTCCAGCGGCACATCGACACTGTCCGCGCCCGGCGCCAGCGTGTAGCTCGCCTGCGCCGAGGTGAACACGGTCTGCGGACTGGTCAGCGTCTGCTGCGGTGTGGCCAGCCCGCTTTGCAGGACGAACCAGTGATTGGCGCTGTCATCGAGCAGCGCGAGGTTGTCATTCGGCCGGTTCTTGGCGACCGGGTAACCCACCAGTTCCACACGGCGCAGTTCGCCTCCGGTGAGGGAAATCTCCACGTTCAGCTTGTCGGTCTGCACGCGGATGCGCGCGCCGGCCGCCGTGTTGACGGCCGTGGCTTCGGGCGTTGCCGCCGCCGTGGCGGCAACCGGGTTGCCTTCGCCGCCGGGTATCGCTGCAGCGGCTGACGGCGCGGCGGCGGGTGCCGCAGCAGCCTCGGTGGGCACCGCAGCGGCGGGCTGCCCTGCATGATCCTTCTGCCAGGCCTGGTAGATGAAGAACAGCACGACGCCGACGAAGGCGATCAGCATGAAGCGGCGATTTTCCATCTGGAATCTCTAAAGGTTTTATTTCTGCTTTTCGGGCACGGGATCAAGGCCGCCGGGATTGAGCGGATGGCAGCGGCAGATTCGGCGCACCGCCAGCGCGCCTCCGTGCAGGGCGCCGTGACGCTGGATGGCTTCCAGCGCATAGCTGGAGCAGGACGGGTAGAAACGGCAACGCGGCCCCAGCAGCGGGCTCAGCAGCCGCTGGTATAGGCGGATCAGGAAGCTCAGTGCGTTGGCCATTGTTCGGCGATGCGGGTCCACAGCCGTTGCAGTTGTTGACGGATGGTCGCGGCGGGCGCGTTCTGCGCGGCGGCGCGCGGCAGGAAAACCAAATCGACCGACGGCAGGCGCTGCTGATTCTGCCTGAAGCTCTCGCGGATGTGGCGCTTGACGCGGTTGCGCAGCACGGCGCTGGGGATGTTCTTGCGCGCCACCGCCAGCCCCAGTCGCGCGTGCCGCAGTTCGTTGCGCAGCACGATGACGGTGAGCAGCGGCACCGATTCGCGCTTGCCGCCAGCGAAAACCGCCTCGAATTCGCCGGGTTTGAGCAGGCGGGCGCGCCGCGGAAAGCGCGCCAGGATATTCACCGGAAAAACGAAACTACGGGATCAGGCGCTTGCGGCCCTTGGCGCGGCGGCGGGACAGAACCTTGCGGCCGCCGACGGTCGCCATGCGGGCGCGGAAGCCGTGGGTGCGGGCGCGGCGCAGGTTGTGCGGCTGGAATGTGCGTTTCATGGGTGCACCAAAGTATGCAAAAGCTCAAAAGGGCGCGGATTCTAGCGCTTCGGGCACTGAGCTTCAAGCTGAGGGTCTGTGGATAAGTCGGCCGCGAGCGGCTAGACTCCCGCTCCGGTTCGCGGCTTCCCGCGCGCCCAAAATAATTATTAAACCGCAATGCAAAACGAAGATATCTGGGCCCAGTGCGTGCGCTGGCTGGAAAATGAATTGCCGGACAGGGACATCAGCACCTGGATCCGGCCGCTGCACCCGGTCACCTCGCGCGACAAACTGCTGCTGCTGGCGCCCAACCGCATCGTACTGGACCGCGTCAGCAGCGAATTTTTGATCCCCATCCGCCGCGCCGTCAAGGCCAGCACCGGCCGGGATACGCTGGATGTGGAACTGGCGGTCGGCTCCGCCGAAAGCCACGCCAATGGAACGGCACCTGTCAACGGCCTGCCGGCGGGCGAGGAAGCCCCTTCGCCATTCAACGCCAAGCTGGACCCGCGCTATACCTTCATCAACTTCATCGAGGGCAAGTCCAACGCGCACGCGCGTGCGGCGGCCCAACACGTGGTGGAAACGCCGGGCGTGGCCTACAACCCGCTGCTGATCTACGGCGAGTCCGGACTCGGCAAAACCCATCTTATGCACGCGGTGGGAAATTCCATCCTCTCCGGCAATCCCGGCGCGCGCATCGCCTACCTGGGCGCGGAGCAATGGATGAACCACATGGTGGTCGCCATCCGCCACGGCCGCGCCGACGAGTTCCGCAACTTCTTCCGTTCGGTGGATGCGCTGCTCATCGACGATATCCAGTTCTTTGCCAACAAGGAGCGCACACAGGAAGAGTTCTTCCATACCTTCAATGCGCTGATCGACAACCGCAAGCAGATCGTGCTGACCTGCGACCGTTATCCCAAGGATGTGGATGGTATCGACGAGCGCCTGAAGTCGCGCTTTACCTGGGGATTGTCGGTGGCGGTGGAACCGCCGGAGCTGGAAACCCGTGTCGCGATCCTGCTGGCCAAGGCCGAGCAGAACCGCGTGAAGTTGCCGGAAGACGTGGCCCTTTTCGTCGCGCAACGCATACGCTCCAATGTACGTGAACTCGAAGGCGCTCTGCACAGACTCTCTGCCAGCGCGCGGCTCAAGGGTGAACCCCTGACCGTGGAGTTCGCCCGTGCCACCCTGCGCGACATGCTGGCCGCCTACGAACGCATGGTGACGATCGACAACATCAAACGCATCGTCAGCACTTACTACAACATCCGCATCGCGGACCTGAGTTCGCCGCGGCGCACGCGCTCGCTGGCACGCCCACGGCAGATCGCGATGGCCCTGTCTAAAGAGCTGACCCAGCACAGCCTGCCGGAAATCGGCGAGGCTTTCGGCAAGGACCATACGACGGTGCTGCACGCCTGCCGCAAGGTCACGCAACTGAGGGAAGAAGACCTGAAGATCCGCGAGGATCATGAAAACCTGATGCGGCAGCTGGGATATTGAAAGCTGTGCATTGACCCGTAGCGACGCCTGTGGATAAGCACTGGAATAGTTTGGTGTCTTATTCCACGCAAAGCATATCCACAGCTCACAAATGTTGTGATTGACCGGTATAAAGCGTAGAAAATGCGAGTATGTTTTTGTATTTATTGATATTGTTTGACTTATCCAGTTTCGTAAGCTGCACTACTACTACTGTTATTGCTGTTTTGAAACCCGGTAATTAGTAGGTACGCACGGGATTCAGGAAAGTTAAGCGTAACTATAGTGTTTCGGGTGCGCGCTAGCCTTGTACTTGTTATCGCTGTACGCGTTTCTGTGAATTTGAAACGCGAGAAATTGTGAATAAAGTGTTGATACCCTGTGCAGCTCGCTTTACACACAGCTTGCACACGGGCGTCCAAGGGATATGTTACGTGCTTTCCGCGATGAGATTCACAGCTAAATTTTTGATATGTTTTAATTTTTTAGACTTATTCAGATTAAAGATCTTTGCTACTACTACTCTTTTGGTAACTTCTAAAATCCGATTTGAATTGGTGACAACATGAAATTAAACGTGGGGAGAAACGAACTGCTTACTGCGCTTCAGTCGGTTATTGGTGTTGTAGAGCGGAGGCAGACCTTGCCAGTACTATCCAATTTCCTGCTGGAAACGCGAGACGACGAATTGATCGTGACCGGCACCGACCTCGAGATCGAACTGGAGAGCCGGGCGCGCGTACAAAACCTGGCTCCTGGACGCATCACGGTGCCTGCGCGCAAGCTGTTCGATATCTGCAGGGCACTGCCGGAAGGCGCCGATATCAATATCGAGTCCGGGGCAGACCGGGCGACGCTCAAATCCGGGCGCAGCCGTTACCAACTGGCCTGCCTCAAGGCAGACGAATATCCGGCGATGGGCCAGGTCAAGGACGGCAAATCCCTGACGCTCAAGCGCAGAGAACTGAAAAACCTGATCGAGCGCACCCAGTTCGCGATGGCGCAGCAGGATGTGCGCTATTACCTCAACGGCATGCTGCTGGAAGTGAAACCCGGGCGCGTGCGCGCAGTCGCCACCGATGGCCACCGCCTGGCACTCAGCGAGCTCGAAACGGAGACCGGCTTCACCGAGCCGGTGCAGATCATCGTTCCGCGCAAGGCGGTGATGGAGCTGGTACGCCAGCTCGATGCGGGCGAGCAGGAAGTCCAGCTGAAAATCGCCATGGGGCAACTGCAAGTTGATCTGGACCAAGTGCGGCTGACGACCAAGCTGGTGGATGGCCGATTCCCGGACTACGAGCGCGTGATCCCGGAATCCGGCGACAAGCGCATGCAGGCCGACCGCGAGCTCGCAAGGCGTTCGCTCGGCAGCACTGCGATTCTCTCCAATGAGAAATTCCGCGGTGTGCGCCTGCAACTGGAAGACAACAAACTGGTCTTGCAGACGCACAACCCCGAGAACGAGGAAGCGGAAGTCCAGCTGGATGTGAATTACAGCGGGACGCCCCTGGAGATCGGTTTCAACGTGAACTATTTACTGGACGCGCTGGGCGCGTTGAACAGCGCGGAATTCGTCATGGAACTGAAGAATGCCGATTCCAGCGGACTCATCTATGCGCTGGATGACGCGTCCAGCAAGTATGTCGTCATGCCGATGAGGTTGTGAAGGCTAAGGCATGACGCAGCTCGCCCTGATGCGGGGCGAAAACTTCCGCCTGTTCGAGCGCCTGGAGTTCACGCCGCATCCTGGCTTCAACCTGGTCACGGGCGAAAATGCGGCCGGAAAGACCAGCCTGCTGGAGTCCATTTACTGCCTCGGACGGGCGAAGTCGTTTCGCGGCAGCAGCCTGGCGGAGTTGGCCGGGCAGGGCGGGCGCCATTGGCGCGTAGCGGGTAAATTGCAAAAAGCCGCTGCCCCGGCACTCAGCGCCGCCGTGCGCTGGGATACTCAGGGCACCGGCATACAACTGGGCGGAAGCAGCGGTATCGGCACGATTGAACTGGTGCGAAGTATTCCCATGCAGGTGATCGAGCCGGCTATGCACCGGCTGCTGCAGGATGGCCCCGGATACCGGCGCAGTTTCCTGGATTGGGGGGTGTTCCACGTGGAACATCAGTTTTTTCCGATCTGGCGCCGGCACCAGCGGGCGCTCAGGCAGCGCAACCGCGCGCTCAAGCAGAAGGCAGCTCCGCGCGAGATCACAGTCTGGAATCCTGAACTGGCGGAAGCCGCCGAACGGCTCCATGCGCTACGTGCCGCGCACCTGCTGGCGCTGAAGCCGCAAATGGATGCGTATGTCTCCCGGCTGTTTGATGCCGAGGAGTGGTCGGCGGAACTGCATGCTGGGTGGCCGAGCGAAGTATCTTACGCAAAAATCCTGCATGCCCACCTAGAGCGAGACCGGCGCATGGGCACGACAGTGGAGGGCGCGCACCGCGCCGAGTTGCGAGTAAAGCTGAACCATCACCAAGTCAAAAACCGGATCAGCCGCGGGCAGCAGAAACTGCTGATTGCCGCGCTGGTGCTGGCGCAGTCGAAACTCATCCATCGGCAAACCGGCAACGCACCGATCCTGCTCGTGGACGATTTCGCTGCCGAACTCGCTGGCGAATACCAGAAAGCTCTGCTCGGCATGCTCAGGGAGTATCCGGGGCAGGTGTTCCTGAGCGCGTTCGCGCGCGATCCGGTATTCGATACCATCGCGGATTTTTCCATGTTCCACGTGGAACATGGGAGGGTCCGCCAATGTTAAAATCACCCATTACAACGCGGGTTTCAGCATGACCGAACCAATCGACACCACCTACGACTCCAGCAGCATCAAAGTACTGAAAGGCCTGGAGGCGGTGCGCCAGCGCCCCGGTATGTATATCGGCGACACCGACGACGGCACGGGCCTGCACCATATGGTGTTCGAGGTAGTCGATAACGCCATCGACGAAGCGCTGGCCGGCTATTGCACGGAAGTCTCGGTGACCCTGCAAAGCGATGGCAGCGTCACCGTCACCGACAATGGCCGCGGCATCCCCACGGGCATCATGGAAGAGGAGGGCCGCTCGGCTGCCGAGGTGATCATGACCATCCTGCACGCCGGCGGTAAGTTCGGCGGCAGCGGCTACAAGGT
>JBOICL010000064.1:0-2266 GCA_050740055.1 Stenotrophobium sp. | reverse complement strand
CCCTCGCCCGGCGCCAAGCCCTACGTGGAAGTGGGTCAGGCGGTCAAGGCCGGCCAGACCCTGTGCATCATCTAAGCGATGAAGATGCTCAATCAGATCGAATGCGACAAGTCCGGCGTCATCGCCGAGATCCTGGTCGAGAACGAGCGTCCGGTGGAATTCGACCAGCCGCTGTTCGTGATCGAGTAACGGGCTATGGAGCCGAATTTCTCTATGGGCTCGACACCCGAGTCCCTGAAAAGCGTAGCGAGCGAAGGCAGTTTTCGCGCTGCCGGAGCGCAGCAACCGGAGTTGACACGCAAGTCAATGAGGATTGCGAGCACCGCCAGCGCGCAAACTGCCGAGCGCAGTAGCTTTGCAGGGATTCGGGCATGAAGGAAATCAAGAAAATACTGATCGCCAACCGTGGCGAGATCGCGCTGCGCATCCTGCGATGCTGCCGCGAATTGGGCATCAAGACCGTGGCGGTCTATTCCACCGCCGACCGTGAATTGAAACACGTGCTGCTCTCCGACGAGGCTGTGTGCATCGGCCCGGCGCCCGCGACCAAGAGCTACCTCAACATGGCGGCTCTCATCAGCGCCGCCGAAGTCACGCAGGCCGACGCCATCCATCCTGGCTACGGCTTCCTCTCCGAGAACGCCGACTTCGCCGAAAGCGTGGAGAAGAGCGGTTTCATCTTCATCGGCCCGCGTCCTGAAACCATCCGTCTGATGGGCTCCAAGACCAACGCCAAGGCCGAGATGATCGCCGCCGGCGTGCCCTGCGTGCCCGGCTCCGACGGCGTGCTGCCGGACGACGAGGCCGCCTGCAAGGACATCGCCACGAAAGTCGGCTACCCGGTGCTGATCAAGGCCGTCTCCGGCGGCGGTGGCCGCGGCATGCAGGTCGTGCGCAGCGAGGAAGAACTGATCGAGAAGATCAACATCGCCCGAACCGAGGCCGCCGCCGCCTTCAAGGACGCGTCCGTGTTCCTGGAGAAATACCTGGAGGCGCCGCGCCACGTCGAATTCCAGGTGCTGTCCGACGGCGAAGGCCACGCCATCCACCTGGGCGAGCGTGACTGCTCCATGCAGCGCCGCAACCAGAAAGTGGTGGAAGAATCCCCCGCGCCCGGCATCACCGAGGAGCAGCGCAACGAGATCGGCGCGCGCTGCGTCGCCGCCTGCAAGCGCATCGGCTATCGCGGCGCGGGCACCTTCGAGTTCCTCTACGACGGCGGGCATTTCTACTTCATCGAAATGAACACCCGCATCCAGGTCGAGCACCCCGTCACCGAGATGGTCACCAACACCGACCTGATCAAGGAACAGATCCGCATCGCCGCCGGCCTGGGCCTCAAAAAGCAGCAGAAGCACATCAAGCTGCGCGGCCACGCCATCGAGTGCCGCATCAATGCCGAAAACCCGCGCACTTTCGTGCCCTCGCCCGGCGAGATCAAGAAATACCATGCGCCCGGTGGGCCAGGCATCCGCCTCGACACGCACATCTACGCCGGCTACAAGGTGCCGCCGCACTACGACTCCATGATCGGCAAGCTCATCGCCTACGGCTCCGACCGTAAGTCGGCAATTGCGCGCATGAAGCAGGCACTGTCTGAAATGGTCATCGAAGGCATCCAGACCAATATCCCGCTGCAGCAACGCATCATGAACGACGCCGTGTTCCGCGAAGGCACACACAATATCCACTACACCGAGCAGATGCTGGAGCAGTGGGAGACGGAATTAAAATCGGCGTAACTGCAAAAAAAGCCCGCGAAAGCGGGCTTTTTACCCTGCGGGGACGCACCTCCCCATACAGCCGTGAGGAATTCAGTGGTGGCAGGCCTTGCACCTAAAACCAAATTCGTCTGTACCCGTGCGTGGGGGGCATTAGCTTCCAGCAACCGAAAAACCGGATTGCGCGTACCCTCTGACTCAAACCCATTTCGGAAACAGTACATGGACATCCACATCGACGAAGTCGCGTTCGAGCACCATGGTGCGAGCATTCGCGCCGGGCATTTCCGGCCCGCCAGCGACACACTGCGCAACGCAGACGGGGTTCCCTGCGTTGTCATGGCGCATGGACTGGGAGGCACACGCGCAGCCGGGCTGGAACCATTCGCGCGGCGCTTTGCGGAGGCCGGACTGCATGTGCTGTGCTTCGACTATCGTGGTTTCGGCAAGAGCGGCGGCGAGCCGCGTCAGGTCGTTTCCGTCCGTGGCCAACTCGACGACTGGGCCGCCGCCATTGCCTACGCGCGGCGCATGCTGGATGTGGA
>JBOICL010000063.1:0-2730 GCA_050740055.1 Stenotrophobium sp. | reverse complement strand
GGTGGACAGCTACTCGCGCCGCACCGGCCTGCAGCTTGGCGGTGGCCTCACCGAGGCCAACGAGGGCGATTTCTTCATCCATCTGAAATCGAAACGCAAGCGCGGCATCGAAGCGGTGATGAGCGATGTTCGCCAGCGCGTCGAAGCGCAGGTGCCCGGCCTGACGATTGAAACCGCGCAACTGATGGAAGACCTGATCGGCGATCTCACCGCAGTACCGCAGCCGGTGGAGGTCAAGCTCTTTGGCGAAAACCGGGCTGTGCTGGATACGACTGCGCCGGTGGTGGCTGCTGCGCTGGAAAAAATTTCCGGCGTGGTCGAGGTGAAGGACGGCCTGCGCATCATCGGCGATGCGATCGACATCCGCGTCGATCGCGTCAAGGCGGCGCTGGAAGGTCTTGACCCGGATGCGGTGACCCAGCAGTTGCAGGCGCTGGTAGGCGGCAAGGTCGTCGGGCAAATCCAGTCCGGCGAAAAGCTCATCGGCGTGCGCGTGTGGACGCCTGGCAATCTGCGCGACCGCATCGCCGCGCTGGGCCAGTTGCGCCTGCGCGCACCGGATGGGCATAGCCTGCCGCTGCAGCGAATCGCGCAAATCAGCATCGCCAGCGGCCAGCCGCAGATCACGCGCGAGAACCTGGAACAGATGGTGGCGATCACCGCGCGTCTGGAAAACCGCGATCTCGGCTCGGCCATGCGCGATGTGCGCGGCACAGTAGCCAGGCTCGGCCTGCCCGCCGGCGTGCGCGTGGAATACGGCGGCCTTTACGCAGAGCAGCAAAAATCCTTCCGCGGTCTGACTCTGGTTTTCGCCGCCGCCGTGCTGCTGGTCGCGGCGCTGCTGCTGTTCCTGTACGAGAGCTGGGCGGTGGTGGGGAGCATCCTCGCGACCGTGCTGCTGGCGGTCTGCGGCGTGTTTGCCGGACTCTGGATCACCGGCACTGAACTGAACATCTCCGCGATGATGGGCCTGACCATGATCGTCGGCATCGTCACCGAGGTTGCGATTTTCTACTTCGCCGAACTCGATGCCGCAACCCGCATCGATGCCGATGCACTGGTCGAAGCCGGCCGCGCGCGCCTGCGGCCGATCCTGATGACAGTGCTGATCGCGATACTCGCGCTGATGCCGCTGGCGCTGGGCATCGGCACCGGCTCCGCGATGCAGACGCCGCTGGCCATCGCCATCATTTCCGGCCTCGCAGTCTCGGTGCCGCTGGTGCTGCTGGTGATGCCGGTGCTGTTCGCAAAGTTTGGCGGGTTTAGTTCAGGGTAACGTCATGCCAATTCAGAGTCTTTCGTCGGTACCTAAACTTATCCAGGCATGGAGCAGAATTACCGGCGTTGTTGTGCTTGCCGGATTGCTCAATGCCTGTGCGACCTCTTCGGCGCTGGTTCGTCCGGGTGATCCGACTTTTACAAAGGCTCAGGAGCAGCTCGAACGTACCACCAATGAGGTCAACGCACTCAAGCCGCCGCCACCTGAGCGCGATCTTTTTCTTCAAGCCGAAGGCTTCTACCGTTATCGTTTCGAGCCCCAGCCCAGAGGCGCCGGAAGTTATGCCGCCGAAGCTGCCGCGGCCATCACTGATTTTCCCGCATTCCAGTCCCTGGCAGGCTCTCTGGACATGCTGGATTTGCGCTATCGCGCGCCAGACAGCGCGGTCCAACTCTGGGAGACGCTACTTGAGCGTTACCCGCGTACGGCGCTTAGGCCGCTCACACTCTACCGCTTGGGGTGGGCATATCGAAACGCGGGCGCGAACGGGCTGCCTCGCCAGTCGCCCAATTCGGCATTTGACGATCTGATCAAGGAACAGCCCGCCTCGCCACTCGCGGAACTTGCCCTTGAGTCAAAGTCCGTTCCGTGGAAATCAAAGAAAACCGCTGCAAGCTACTCGCTGATTCCCGGGCTTTGGCAAATGTATGTCGGTGAAACCCACAATGGACTGGTGCGGCTTGGGATAGCGGCTCTTGCGCTGGCAGCAATAGCAGTTCCCGCTTACGCGGCCTCCCATCATGGATCGAACAACTTTGGCCTGATCGCCACAGGATTTGGCGGTCTTGTTGTGCTCAGCTTTGATCACACCTCGTCCTATGAAGATGCCATACGAGGGGTGGTTCAATGGAACGAGCGTGCAGAATCCGAATTCAATCGCACTCATCCATCTGCGCCGTGAAACTCTCTCCATACGCTTATCAGACTGCGATAATGTGCCCGGCCTGCGCAGCAGTGGAAATCATGTGCTAAACCTGACACGAAGATTCGGCGCACGCTCAGGCTAGAACGAAAAATTCACCAGGAGTATCAAGATGCCGAAAATTGCAAGCACCCTCCTGGTCCTCACGGGTTTGATCGCCTGGAACATACCCGCCGCCTGCGCCGCTGGCGGCCCGCTGGGCATCGACCACCGGCTCAACTACGACGACAGTGGTATCTGGAAGCGCGGCTACCAGCTCGACCTCCAATACGGCACGATCGCTACCGTGATCCTTGGATCATTATGGGAAGGCGGGGATACGCGGCTGGGCCGCACATTCTGGCAGTCGGCTGACTCGCTGGCCCTGTCTTCGGTCACCGCGCAGGCTCTCAAGCTCGCGTTCTCGCGTGAACGCCCGGCGCAGACCGACGACCACAACGCCTTCTTCAAGGGCCATGGCAACGAGAGCTTTCCCAGCGGCGAGGTTACGGTCATCGCCAGCGCGGTGACACCCTTCGTGCTCGAATAC
>JBOICL010000062.1:0-3854 GCA_050740055.1 Stenotrophobium sp. | reverse complement strand
CGTTCGATGGTCAGCAACAGCAGCCGCAGACCGGCCCGGAATAACTCGTGATCATCGACCAGAAGAATCTTCATGGAAGCGCCGGAGTCGCCAAGTGCAGTAAAGGCCATGAACTATCGAACGCCGCAATCAAGTATGGGTTGACCGGTCATCGAAAACCCTCGATCACCGTGGGTAGTGTGAACTGTGTCACGTTTCAAGCCAGACCCATACCCCTCAATTTTGAGGATGCCCATCGTTGAACGAAAGGCCTAGGCTGAATTCAGAAGTGTGGGCCGGCGGCGTATTGAATGTCCCCGCACTCGTTGAAGCGTACAGGGAGAGTGAGAACATGGAATCTCAATTAATGTACAGGCTCGCGATGAAACTTAATTTCCGCGCTTCGATTCGCATTGCAATAGCTCTTGCTCTGCTGTGCCCAACGCTGCTGTGCTCTGCGGACGCTGGAATCGACGCCCAGCGCGGCGCGGCGCCTATTTCCCGGCAGTCAAGAACCCTCAGCCAACCAGAATTGCAAGGTACAGCGTCCTCTGTGTTGGAATCAACCCGCAATCCGCAGCCAGCAAGCAATCAGCCGATCGGTCAGGACCCCGGCAAAGGCTATGTGCGCCTGCCGGGTCATGTGCTGGATGCGCTGGCGAAGGCCACGCCGATTGCGCCGGAAGGAAGCGTTCCGCTATCGACGGTCGCGTCCGCGGCAAACCAGGAAATGACTCTGACTCTGGTGCTCAAGCGCGACGACCAGGCCGGGTTTGATCACTACATGAAGGAAGTTTACGACCCGCACTCGAAGCATTACCGGCGCTTTCTGACGCAGACGCAGATCACGAAAAAGTTCGGGCCTTCGCGCAAGGGCTACGAGCAGGTGCTGAGCTATCTGCGCGGGCAGGGGTTCAAGCTGGCGGAGGGGTCGAAGAATCGGCTGACGCTGACAGTTCGTGGTACGCGCGCTGGAGCCGAACGCGCATTTGCACTGCACATTGGCAACTACCAAATTGGCGACCGTCGTCTATACGCAAACGACCTGAACCCGGCGCTCCCGCGTGGACTGGCTTCGCACGTCGAGTCGATCGCCGGACTCTCCAACTTGGCTGTACCCCATAACATCAGGCAAGCCGTTCCGCCTCCACCGGACTACTTCGCGTGCCCTTCCGGTGTGGCTCAGGCGAATTGCAGCCTATACGGGCCATTGTGTGCTATCTACGCCGCTTCACGGTCGACTGGCGAGTATTTGCAGGAGATCGGCAACGATCTCGAAGGCGGCCTCATAAGCACCATTAAAGCGTACAACACGTACAACGAGAATACCGTCAAGTATTTCGCTGACTGTCTCAACGGAAACTTCACCGATCTCGCCGCGCACCGTGCTGCCGCCCGCTCAATCAGGTCGAAGGCGGGTGGCCCTCCTGTTCCGTGGCTCGACACCAATGGTGCGGGGCAAACGATCGGACTGGTCGAATTCGACACTTTTCAACTTGGCGACATCGCTAACTTTCTTGGCCTGATCAATGCGCCTGTGACGGAGATCAACAACCTCAGCCAGGTCAACGTGAATGGCGGCGCTACATTAGGCGCTGGTGAAGGCGAGGTCGTGCTGGACATCGACGCGGTCATGACCCTCGCACCAGCCGCCAAAGTGGTGGTCTACGACGCTCCGTTCACCGGTGCCGGCACCAGCTTCCAAAGCGTGCTGAACAAGATGGTGAATGATGGCGTTAGTGTGATCAGCAACAGTTGGGCGTACTGCGAAAACCAGACCACCGCAGCGGATGTTCAAAGTATCGACAGCATCCTGCAGAGTGCCGCCGCCGCAGGCATTAGCGTGTTTTCGGGCAGCGGCGACACTGGCAGCAGTTGTCTCGACGGCAGCGCAAACACGATCGCAGTGCCGGCCGATTCTCCCAATCTTACTGCGGTGGGTGGCACGACCTTGAGCGTCGGGCCGGGAGGCGTTTATCTATCCGAGGCATGGTGGGACGGTACGGCGCATACCCCGCAAACCGGTCAAGGAGGATTCGGCGTCAGCAGGTTCTTTACTCGTCCTGCCTACCAAAATGGCTTCAACACGTCGCCAATGCGTTCAATACCCGATGTGACCGTCGCAGCGGACCCGGCTGGTGGGATGGTTATCTGCGAGGCGGATGCCGGCGGATGCCCAACAGGCCAGTTCAATGGCGGCACCAGTTTGGCGGCGCCGATCTGGGCAGCATTCTCTGCTTTGCTCAACCAGGCACATGGTAGCAACCTGGGTCTCGTCAATCCCTTGATTTATCCGCTTGCCAACTCGGCCGGATTTCACGGTGCCGCCTCGATGGGCAGTGACTTCTCCCATGTCGGCTTGGGTTCGCCCAACCTGAACGCATTGAATCTGCTGCTGTCTGGGCAAACTGCTGGCATAGCGAATGCCAATGTTTCCGGAGTGTTGCCACTGGCGCCGGAAAGCCAGTTCCTAGCATCTGGCGTTTCAGCAGATGGTACGACGGCAGGCGCGGTGGTGGTCACATTGCGCGATGCTTCCGGCAACACCGTCGGTGGGAAAACTGTCACGCTGAGTGCCAATGCGGGTAATCACGCCGCGATTTCACCAACCAGCAGCATTTCATCGGCGAACGACGGAAGCATCGTATTCGCAGTTAAGGATTCGACGGTGGAGAATCTGACGTTCACAGCTGTCGATACCACGGATGGCGTTACGTTGGCGCAGACGCCAAGTCTGCCATTCGTAAGTCCACCCGCTGTCAGCGCAGGCATCAGCGCAAGCCCGACCAATGTGCCGAGCGATGGTAGTTCCGCGTCAACCATCACGGTCACTCTCAAGGACGCAAAGAATCAAGGCACACCCGGCAAGCTGGTTACGCTGGTGCAGGGCAGCGGACACTCGGTTGTAAACGCACCAAACCCCAGCGTCACGGATGTCAACGGACAGATTCAATTCACGGCGACGGATGGCACTCCGGAGACGGTCACCTACACCGCGACCGATGTGACCGACGGCAATCTGCCGGTGCCCGGCAACGCGCAGGTTGTATTTGGTGCGGGTAGTGGCGGAATCCCGACGTGCGGCACAGCGAGTGCGATCACCGCCGCTCTCGGCTATTCCGTTACCAGTTACGCGACTGGATTTCCGGTCTTTAATTGCATTGGACCGGTAGGTCTTGCATTTGATCAATCGAGCAATCTGTTTGTCGCCTACAATCCTATTGCAAACATTTATCGCTTTCCGCCAGGCGGCGGCATAGCAAATGCGGCGACAGATATTTCTCCGCCATCGAATGCTAATGACATTATAGGTTTGGCGTTTAGCAAGGATGGTCAGCATTTGTACCTGGCTCGCCGGGGCAATAGCGATGTAGTAGAGATCAGCCCAACAACTGGCGTGGTGCTGCGCACGGTTGTTAGCCTCGGCGGCGTCGTCGCGCTTGCCACCGATCCGCTTAGCGGGGATCTGTTCGTATCGGCCACGAACATCTTTCGCATAGCAAATCCTGAATCGGCGACGCCTGCGGTTTCGACATACGCCACTGCGTTTCCGGGGGCTGCCGATGGAATCACTTTTGCGCCGGACGGCTCGCTTTACATTGAATCCGGTAACTGCTGTGTTTACCTGATTCCCGGGACAAACTTTCCAACGTCGAACACCTTTACCACGATCGCCACTGGCATACCGGGAGCAGATGGTGTTGCCGTTGCTGTGAATCCAGCGAATCCGGCGCAAGTCGAGTTCATTTTTGTAAATGACAACCATGGCAACATGACCAAGGTTGATCTCACGCAGAACCCGCCGGTGCTCTCTAACGTCTTCTCCGGCGGCTCACGCGGCGACTTTGTCACGGTCGGCCCCGACGGATGTGTGT
>JBOICL010000061.1:0-4010 GCA_050740055.1 Stenotrophobium sp. | reverse complement strand
CAGTGTCCAAGGCGTAAGTTGAGCGAACCGACATGATGGCCATGATCAATCTCGTTGATAGCATGCAAGTATGTAGTGATGGTATGGCATACATGCTATCCCTGCAAGCAATACAACACTTTGATCTGCTACCGGGTGACTGAATAAGGCATGGTCAAGCAATTCAGTATTGACTTAGTCTATTGACTGGACTAATTTCGGCCATATGGAAACCATCAATGTCCACGAAGCCAAGACTCATCTCTCGCGTTTGCTTGATCGTGCTCACGCTGGCGAGGAGATCGTGCTGGCAAAGGCCGGCAAACCTTATGCGCGGCTGGTGCCGCTGAAAAGTACTAGGCGCAAACTGGGGTTTATCGAGGGCCACCTCGATGACAGTTTTTTCGACCCTCTGCCCGAAGGAGAACTCGCCGCTTGGGAAGGCAAGTGAGGGTGCTGCTCGACACCCATGCATTCGTATGGGCCTTGGTTGACCCCGACAAACTCGCCGCTCGTGCGCGCAAAGTGCTGGAAGACAAGGACACCGAGGTGGTGGTGAGCACGGCATCCGCATGGGAAATCGCCACCAAATATAGGATCGGGAAGTTGCCCGGTGCGGCTCGTATCGTCGGCAATTACAGCGCCGCAATCCACGGCCTCAAAGCCAGTGAGCTTTCCATCACCAGCGCACACGCGCTCAAGGCCGGCAGTTATACACAACCACACCGTGATCCCTTTGATCGCATGCTGGTTGCACAGGCAGAAATCGAAAAGCTGACCATCATCGGCTGTGACCCTGCGCTGAAGCAGTTTGGAACGAAGCTGTTATGGTGAAGCAGGGGTATATCTGTCGCTTATATTTCTGACTTCTGTGTAAATCGTACGAATGCAAGGGCCAAGATCCACATGCTGAAATCCGCTGCAATGGTGACAAGCCTGAACCCGGCTACAACCGTAACGGTCACGCTAAGCGGTTGGCTTGATGGCAGCAAATGTCCCGCAACCCACTCAAACACACCCAGCCCCTGCGGTGCAAATAGGGCCACAAAGCCGGCGGCCCAGGACAGCAGATAGCATGATGCAACCTTGATAACGCCCGTGATGTGCAGGTCAAAAGCGGCAGCCCAGTACGCACAAAAACTGGCGGCGGCAGCAATCCAAAACAAGGTAGTCGCTGACGCCGCCATCAAAGTGCCAGCGAAGGTTTTCATCCCTCCGCCCCGCACCTTCAATATCCCGAATAGTGTGACAACCAGAACAGCTAACGCGCCAGCCAGAATCCACTCAGGCAAGCTGTGTAGCGATTGGGCATTTTCTGTGCGGAGCAGCAGAGCAGCGCCCAACGCCGCACTCACGCCCAAAGCCAGAAGATGCTCGCCGATGAGAATAGTGAGGGAATCAGTTTTTTTTACTTTGTACTGACTATAGGCGGCGAAGCGAGCCACGCTTTGCCAGATGCCGCCGGGCAGATACTTGGCTGGCAGGCGCAAGACAGAAATCAGGGCTAATTCGCGATAGCCCAGTGGCAATCCCAAGATGCGCGCGAAGGCGAGAGTCGTTAGCGGACCTATCCATTGGGCCACGCACCAACAAGCCCAAGCCAGCAGCAGGTTCCGTGCGGAGAGGGTGGCGATCAGTGGCGCCAGGCGATCACCCGCGACATATGCTGAATACAGCAGAAAGCCCAAGGCGACCGGGATGAACAATCGGCGGGCCCAAGTTAGCCACTCCGCAGCCGATTGGCGGATCAGTTGCATATATGAGTAGAAACTCAACTGGCCCGGCGCTTCGCTACGAGGTAGCGAGCCGGGAGTTGGGCTGGAAGAGCGAGGCTGAACGCAATCTTGTCACCTGCAGACAGGCCTGATAACCACACGGCTTTCAGAATTTCGTACGGCAGCCGTGCAACAGGAAACAGGCGGTCCACTCCAGGCTTGCGGATGCCAAACTCACTGCTGTGATAACGCTGCTGGCGGGTTCTGAAATCTTCGCCCATGCGTGTTTCGCGGCGTGACCACAGTGCGCCCGGCGCCGGAACAAAATCACCCTGCAAGACCATGCGCAACAGCAGGATTAGGTCTGCGCCGGAGTAATTGGGTATAGGCCCGGTGGCACGCAGTGCAGAAGTGCGCGTAAGGCCATACATAGCGTGCATGTTGGCCCAAAGCAGCATGAAGATCCGCGCAAGCGGGTCCATTCCACGTGTGTCGAGGATACTGGCTCGGTGGCCATAGGGCTGTGACAAGGGATCTATCCACTGGGATTCTGGAATAGCGATTACTGCCGCTGGGTGGTGGATTAGCGATTCAACGCACAGTGAAACGAGATTGGCTGACCAAAGATCATGTCCCCCCGCCCACATGAACAACTTACCCTGAGCGGCGTCGAGGCATCGTTGGAAGTTTGCAGTGGCGCCTTCGTTGACAGAAGCATGTAACACACGAATGCGCGTATCGTTTTCCGCAGCTCGGGTGCAAATTGCTCCTGTGCCGTCTGTCGATGCGTTGTCAGAAAGGATGATCTCGATCTTTGGGTAGTCCTGCGCCAATAGGCTGGTCAAGGATTGATCGAGAAATCTTGCCTCGTTGTAAACGGGAACGCCGATACTGACCAGCGGTGGATCTAGGTGGGTGGCGCTCGACATTGCTTGCCCTGATTTGATTAATAACTACCTGTAACGGTTGTTCTGAAGAAACATTGAGACGGATTAGTTCGATAAGATGGGAAATACTGCCGGACTCGGGATTAAATACGTTTTAGATAGCCGTCTGGGGCGACGGTGATAAGCAGCTTGCTCTCGATCATGGAGTCGATTTCCAATGCCAGAGGGGCACCATCGACCGCCAAGCGATTTTCCTTTTTCAGGCGGCGCAAATATTCCCACACTGCCGTCTTCGGGTTGTTGCCCTTGCCCCAAGGGCGGTCGGGAAACATGGAGTCAGGCAAGTCCTCTACCACAGTGTCGAACACGACGCAGTAGCTGCCGGGGCTGGTCAGTGGCGCGTAAGCTTCGAGTTCAGCCAGTACGTGGTCGTGCGTATGATTGGAATCGAGAATGACCAGAATCCGCTTGTATCCGGCTGCCGCTTGATGAACTTGGGCGATGATTTCCGGTGCGATCGAAGAACCATGGATCATATCGATCCGATGCGACATCGGATGTGCCTCAATCGCGGCGCGGTTATTGGCGCGGATATCGATGTCGATGCCAAGCACACGGCGGCGGGTCGCTCGCGGGTCGAGCGTTTTCCCACTCTCCACCGCATCGCAGTAGTCGAGCATCGCCAGCAGCGACGCGCTTAGCATCAGCGAACCGCCGTGGGCGATGCCGGTCTCAATGATCAGGTCTGGTCGAGTCGCCCAGATCAGTTCCTGTATAGCTACGATGTCCTGTGGGTACTGGATGATCGGTCGGCCCAGCCACAGGAAATTGTAGGAGTACTTTGCGGCAATCGACGATTCGGTGAACGCATGAGCATCGGCGAGCAGGCGTTGGTTGGTACGGGCTTCGCGCAGTCGCTGCCGGGTTTCTTTCTGGAAATCGTTCATGTCAGGTCAACGGCAATGTAATTGGGGCCGGGGCCGCCCATCGCCCGGATTTCAGAAAGGTAGTTGGAATTCATCACGAACACATTGGGGGTGTCGCCGAGCTGCGCGAGCGCTTCAAGTGGTGGCAGCACGGGCAGGCCGCTGCCGGCGAGGTAGTGGCTCTGCTTGGATGGGTTGATGTCGATTGCCAGCGTCGGTGCTATGCCACGGACCCGCAGATGATGGGCGAACATCACTCCCTTGGCGGCCGCGCCCCAAACTGCACTGAGCGTGCCTGCGCGCGTAGCCTCTGCGCAGTGGTCGAGGCCGGTAAATAAGTCGATCGGCATGGGTATCAATGGTGGTGCTCCTAGGCCCGGCCCGGCTGGGTTACGCAGAGAGTTCAGTGCGGCGACTACATAGATGTACTGGCAACCAAACAGGTGTCCGGCTTCGAGTACGTGACCGAACATGCGTGCGAAGTCGGCGAGGCGGAAGTAGTT
>JBOICL010000060.1:0-5060 GCA_050740055.1 Stenotrophobium sp. | reverse complement strand
AATGTGCCCGGCCTGCGCAGCAGTTGAAATCATGTGCTAAACCTGACACGAAGATTCGGCGCACGCTCAGGCTAGAACGAAAAATTCACCATGAGTATCGAGATGCCGAAAATTGCAAGCACCCTCCTGGTCCTCACGGGTTTGATCGCCTGGAACATACCCGCCGCCTGGGCCGCTGGCGGCCCGCTGGGCATTGATCACCGGCTCAACTATGACAACAGCGGCATCTGGAAGCGCAGCTATCAGCTCGATCTCGAAACCGGCGCGATCGCTGCCGTAGTCGCGGGCTCGTTGTGGGAAGGCGGCGATACGCGGCTGGGCCGCACCTTCTGGCAGTCGCTGGATTCGCTGGCACTGTCCTCGATCACCGCGCAGGGGCTCAAGCTCGCGTTTTCGCGTGAACGGCCGGCGCAGACCGACGACCCCAACGCCTTCTTCAAGGGCCATGGCAACGAAAGCTTTCCCAGCGGCGAGGTTACGGTCATCGCCAGCGCGGTGACACCCTTCGTGCTCGAATACGGCCCCGAGCATCCGGCGGTTTACGGACTGGAGGCGCTGGTCGCCTACGACATGGTGGCGCGGCTCAAAGTGCAGGGCCACTGGCAAAGCGACGTGCTCGCCGGCGCGGCGATCGGCACCGCCTTTGGCTACTACGCCCACGGCCGCGAGCAGCCGCTGATACTCGGCTACATGCCGCACGGCATATTCATCGGTCTGAAAGAGCAGTTCTGATGACCTATCTCCCTCATGCACAAGGGATAGCTTTGTGGTGCCATCAAGGCGCAGCCGCCCCCGCGCCAAACGAGGGTGGCACCGCCGCATCTGCGGTCGCCCATGCGGACGGCACATCTGCCAGTGTGTAGTGCAATTCGCCGCCGTTGGCGATCTCGCTGTAATGCAGCCAGGCACGATCGAGCGGCACGCCGGACAGTGTCAGACTCTGCACATAACCGTCGCTGCCGCCGCCATCGATGTGCAGGTCGCCGCCCGGCAGATGCAGGGTCGCGTGCGGGATCAGCGGTGGATTCAGCAGCAAGACATCGGTGCCGGGGATACCCGAGTTGAACCCGAGCGCTGCCATCACCCACCACGCCGACATGGTGCCGAGATCGTCGTTGCCCGGCATACCGGTGGAGCTGTCATCGTAGAGCGTGGTCAGCGCTTCACGCACGACTGACGCAGTTCTGGCCGGCTGGTGCAGCCAGGCATAAATCCACGGTGTGAACAGTGACGGTTCGTTGCCAAGAAATGCGTAAGGCGCGGTCGGCCCGGCGTTGAGCTGGGTGAAGAATTTATCGAGCCGCTGCTGCGCGACGGCGGCCCCTCCCATCGCCGTAATCAAGCTGGTCATGTCCTGCGGCACGAACCAGGTGTATTGCGCGCTGTTGCCTTCAACAAATCCATCACCACTCGCGGGGTCATACCCTGGCAGAAAAACTCCGGCCGCCGAGCGCGGCTCGATGTAGCCGCTGGCGGCATTGAAAAGATGGCTCCAGTTGCCGGCACGCGCACTCACCTCAGACACACGCGCCGATTGTCCAAGTGCCTCGGCAAATTGGCCGATCGAAAAATCGTCAAGCGCATATTCCAGCGTGGTGGCGGCAGTGCCCCAGACCAGTTGCGAACTCACCACAGGCAAGAGATTGCTGAACACCGGTGCGTCGAGTTCTTTCGGGATGTAGCCCAGCGTCTGGTAGAAAGCCAAGCCCGGCCGCTCGACATAAGCATTGTTGAGACTGGCCGGATTGCTGCTCTGCCCTTCCTGCGTCGCGCCCTTGATCATGGCATCAAGCGCTGCCGCCGTATCAAAACCACGCGCGCCGAAAGCGTAGCTACTGGCGATAATGGCATCCGCCGAATCGCCAACCTGAGTGTCGGACTGCTGGTTGGCATACGGCCACTTCGGCAGCCAACCGCTCTGCGCCGCATCGTCCACCAGCGATTGCACCATGTCGCTGCTGCGTGCGGGGTCGAGCATCGACAGTAACGGCATCAGCGAGCGATAAATATCCCAACCGGAATAGTTGGCGTATTGCGCCGCGCCGGTGGCGTGATGGACGGCATTGTCCATGCCGATATAGTCACCGTTGACATCGCTGAACACCGTCGGCGACAGCAGCGAGTGATACAGCGCGGTATAGAACACCCGTGCCCGTGATTGACTGACGCCGCTGATTTCAATCTGCGATAACGCCTTTTGCCAGGTCTCAGACGCTTGTGCGCGCACGCCATCAAAATCCTGCCCGGCCAATTCAGCCTGCAAATTGGCGCGGGCATTTGCGACGCTGACATAGGAAATCGCCACGCGCATGATGACCGGCGCACCGTCCTGCGTCACGAAGCCGAGCACCGCACCGGCCTGCGCACCGGTGCTGGGATTGCCGGGCAGGGAGTTCGGACCGCCGGGCACGGGTTGGTAGTCCAGCGGCAACGGCGAGCTGTCGCTGGCGCTGGTGCCGCCCGGGGTCAGCAGTTGCTTTTGCCAGGTCGCGTACGACGCGAAGGGATGGTCGAAGGCCGCGACGAAATAAACCGTGTAGCGGTTATCCTGATAGCAGAAGCGGCCGCTGCTGGCGCTGCCACTGACTTCACGGTGCACCGGATCAATCACGACGCGGGCATCGCCATTGGACATGACGCTGTTGCCGACGTTGATGAGCAGATTGGCAGGCGTGCCTTGCGGATAGGCAACCCGCGCCATGCCGCCGCGCAGCGTCGTGGTGAGCTCTACATCGATCGGCGTGGCCGTCGCCGGATTCAGCCGCACGCTGTAATAACCGGGCTGCGCATGTTCGGCGGCGTGATCAAACGTGGCGAGATACTGTGGCAGCAGCCCCGCACCCAGCGGCGGCACCGGCGAGGCCGTCACCGCCCGCGCCAATGGCAAGATGCCAATATCCTGAAAAATCGCGCAGCCGGCGCCGGAAATATGCGTGAGACTGAAACCCTTGAGCTTGGTATCGGCGTAACTGTAGCCGCCGCCGAAGTTGTCGCTGAACGAGGTATCAGGCGAAAACTGCACCATGCCGAACGGCAGCGTGGCACCCGGAAAAGTATTGCCGGCACCGCCGCCGGTGCCGAAATCGGTTGCGCCGGTTTCTGTGCCAACAAACGGGTTTACCAACAGCACCGGATCAGTCACAACAGCCTGCTGTGTCAGCGGCGCACTCGATTGCGTACAACCCGCCAACGCCACCGCCAATACCAGCGCCCCGAAAAATGTTCCGTATGTCCGCACTGCCCTCTCCCCAAAGTCTGAAACGCCAACCGCGCGATTCCTGATTTTCGGGATGAGCTTATGGCGAACCGCGCGGCGAAACTATAGTGAAATAAGCTCTCGCCTGCGGCGCCGTACGTCTCTGTGTCGCTCAGCTAAACTGAACGCATGAATACTTCAATTCTCGCCCTGCTCGGTACTGGTCTGGCACTGATCTTCGTGATGCAATTCGTCCTGCTCTGGCGCAGCCGCAGACGTGACGACGATGCGGCGCAGAGCCGCATCAACGAAGCGCTGGCGCAACTGCATGGACAGCTACGCGACGAACTGGCGCGACTGCGGCAAGAACTGACTGATCTCAACGGCAAACAGCGCGTCGAACTGGCTGGCAACCTCAACCAGTTCGGCCAGACACTGGGCGCGCAGGTGACTAGCCTCGGCGGCCTGCTGACGCAGCAACTCGATGGTTTCGGTCAGCGCCTGCAAAGCTTTGGCGGCACACTCGGCCAGCAACTGGCGAGCCTCACCGAGGCCAACACACTGCGTCTCAACGAGATGCGCGCGACGCTGGAAAACAAGCTGCGCGAGATGCAGACCGACAACGCCGCCAAGCTCGAAGAAATGCGCAAGACGGTGGATGAAAAACTCCATGCAACGCTGGAGCAACGCCTCGGAGAATCCTTCAAGCTGGTCAGCGACCGGCTGGAGCAGGTGCACAAAGGCCTGGGCGAAATGCAGACGCTGGCCAGCGGTGTCGGCGATCTCAAGCGCGTGCTGACCAACGTCAAGACGCGCGGTTCTTGGGGCGAAGTGCAGTTAAGTACACTTCTGGAACAATTGCTAAGCCCGGATCAATACGCCGGCAATGTCGCAACACGTCCAAATAGCGCTGCGCGTGTTGAGTTTGCCATCCGATTGCCCGGCCGCGATCAGCAGCAGGGCGGCTCGCCGGTGTGGTTGCCGATCGACGCGAAGTTTCCACTCGAAGATTACCAGCGTCTGCTCGAAGCGCAGGAGCGCGCTGACGCTTCCGCCGCCAAAGACGCCTTATCTGCGCTGGCTAATCGTCTGCGGTTGGAAGCAAAAACTATCCACGAAAAATATATCGAGCCGCCGCACACCACGGACTTCGCGCTGATGTTCCTGCCC
Organism: Stenotrophobium sp.; assembly: GCA_050740055.1. Lineage (GTDB taxonomy): Bacteria > Pseudomonadota > Gammaproteobacteria > Nevskiales > Nevskiaceae > Stenotrophobium. The sequence goes on along the minus strand of JBOICL010000060.1, from coordinate 694 downwards.
ACCGAAGGGCTGTACGCCGAGGCCATCCGCTGCCCCGGTCTGTCCGACGAACTGCAACGTCTTTATCGCGTGACGCTGGCTGGGCCGACGACGCTGACTGCCCTGCTCAACAGCCTGCAGATGGGCTTCCGCACGCTCGCCATCGAAAAGCGTAGCAGCGAAGTCTGGAAAGTTTTGAGCGCGGTCAAAACCGAATTCGGGAAATTCGGCGAAGTGCTCGATAAGGTGAAAAAGAAACTCGACGAAGCCAGCAATCAGATCGAGCAAACCAACACGCGCAGCCGTGTCATGCAGAAGCATCTGCGTAATGTCGAAGCACTGCCGTCCGATCAGGCGCAGGCATTGCTGGGAGGGGTCGAGAATTTGTCAGAAGACGAAGACCCTTCCTGAGAGGAAAACCCACGCAATTTTCATGAATCAGCGCCACCCACTCTTGTCTATGGCGCTTAAAATGTTGTTATTATTAATATAATAAATATAATTTATTAATATATTTTATAACGACATTTTTACCTGAACCCGGCAGAGCGGGTGGACATCGTCTGGGCGATTTTTCCGCAAAATCCAGTTTTGACGGGGCAAGCTACCACTCGCTGCGAGCAGGCAACAGTCCGCGCAACTCATCTGCGCTGAGATCGCGCCACTGCCCGACTGGCAACTTGCCGAGCGTGACGTTGATGATGCGCACGCGTTG
>JBOICL010000059.1:0-2510 GCA_050740055.1 Stenotrophobium sp. | reverse complement strand
ACCTACGTGGTGGACCGCTTCCAGGGCTGGCCGCACGGCGGCCACGTGACGCTGGCGCGCGGTGAGCGCTCGCGCCTCGCCGCCCACGCCTCGGAAATCCTGTGAGGTTCAACGATCTGAAAAACAGCGCGCTTGCGCTGGCGCTCAAGACCTATCTCAACGAAAAATTCAGGAATTACGGCGAAGTCCTTGATTGCGAGGTGGATACGGTCAACGGCCGCGCCAGCCTGCATGTCCGGCTGTTCGGCGAGAAGGAAGCCATTTCCGCGGTGCTGGAGCGTTATGAACTGGAGCGCAATGCGGCTGGCGTGTTCGTGGTGCTGCACTCGCTGAGCAGTTCGCGCGAGTGGCTGACGCGGCTGCTGAACCTGCTGTTCGCCGGCAAGCGCTTTCCGATACCGGCGGCGATAGGTGCGCTGCTGTAGCTTCAGATGACGCTCACCCTCGCCGCCCTCTGCGGCTTCTCCTTCCTCGCCGGATTCATCGACTCCGTGGCCGGCGGCGGTGGACTGGTCCAGTTGCCCGCGCTGTTCGTGCTGATGCCGCAGGCGGCGCCGGCAGTCCTGCTCGGCACCAACAAATTCGCCGGCATCTGGGGCACGGCCGCGGCGGCGACCCAGTACAGCCGCCGCGTGCGGATGGAATGGCACACGGTACTGCCCGCCTGCGCCGCCGCGCTGATCTTCGCCTTCGCCGGCGCGCACACCGTCAGCCTGCTGCGCGCTGACATCCTGCGGCCGCTGATCCTGGTGCTGCTGGGCGGCGTGCTCCTCTACACCTTGTGGAAGAAAGACCTGGGCGCGCTGCATGCGCCGCGCCTCACGCAACGCCAGCAATTCTGGATCGGACTCGCCACCGGCGCGCTGCTGGGTTTCTACGACGGCTTCTTCGGCCCCGGCACCGGCAGCTTCTTGATCTTCGCCTTCGTCGGGCTGTTCGGCTTCAGCTTTCTGGCCGCCTCCGCCGCCGCGAAGGCGGTGAACGTCGTCACCAATTTCGCCGCTCTCGGCTATTTCGCATTCAACGGCCAAGTGTTCTACACCATCGCCTTGCCGATGGCGGCCTGCAATGTCGCCGGTTCGCTGCTTGGCGCAAGGCTCGCGATCCGCAAGGGCAGCGGCTTCGTGCGCCTGCTGTTCGTCGTCATCGTCGGCGCGCTGATGCTGCGCCTGGTTTACGATGCACTGTTCATGTAATCAGGCACGTCCGGCATCGAAGGCCAGCGTGCTGGCGACATCCGGCAGGTCCAGCATCAGCATCAGCAGACGGTCCAGCCCCAGCGCGACGCCCGCGCAGTCCGGCAGGCCCGACGCCAGCGCGGCAATGAGATTGCTGTCATAAGGCGGCACCGTGCGGCCGTGCGCGCTGCGCCACCGTTGGTCCGCCTCAAAGCGCGCCTGCTGCTCGGCGGCGTCGGTGAGTTCGTGAAAACCGTTCGCGAGTTCGATGCCGCGCCAGAACAGTTCGAAGCGCTCCGCCACGCCGCCGCGCACGCGCGACAGCGCGGCCTGCGACGCGGGAAAATCGCAGAGAAACGTGGGCGTAGCATGACCCAGTTTCGGCCCGACCAGGGATGACATGATCACGTCGAGCCAGAAATCGCGATCCTGCGATTCCTCCGGCGAGACATTTTCCACACGCACGGCCGCACGCAGTTGTTCCAGTGGCGCCGCAAATGGATCAAGGCCGGCGTGGTGGCGAAAAGCCTCGCCGTAACTCAACCGCTCGAAGGCCTGAGCGTGGACGCCCACTGCACGCAGCAATTCCTCCATTTCATCCATCAGCCGGTGATGATCAAAGCCCGGCCGGTACCATTCGAGTAAGCTGAATTCGGGATTGTGATGGCGGCCGCATTCCTCGCGACGGAACACATGCGCGATCTGCCAGATCGGCCCGCTGCCGGCGGCTAGCAGGCGCTTCATGGCGAATTCCGGCGAGGTGTGGAGCCACAAATCGGGAGACGGAAGACGGGAGACGGGAGACGCTACGGCAAAGCTTTCGATATGCCGGTCCACCGTCGCGTGAATCGAGAGTATGGGCGTATCGACTTCGAGCATGCCGCGCGCGGAAAAAAAAGCGCGGACAGAACCGTAAAGTTCCGCCCGCGCCCTGAGGGTTTGGAGAGTTGCAGACGGACGCCAGTCCGGCGTCTCCCGTCTCACGTCTGCCGTATCCCGGTTTTACTTGCCTGCGCGCGACATGTACTCGCCGGTGCGGGTGTCGCACTTGATCATTTCGCCCTGCTGCACGAACAGCGGCACGCGCACCACAGCGCCGGTTTCCAGCTTGGCCGGCTTGCCGCCGCCGCCGGAGGTATCGCCACGCAGGCCGGGGTCGGTCTCTGAGATCTGCAGGGTCACAGTGTTAGGCGGGGTCACGCTCAGCGGCACGCCGTTGAATAGCAGAACGCGGCAGGTTTCCTCGCCCTTGATCCACTTCGCCGCGTCCTCAGACGCGACCTTGCCCGCCTGCAACTGCTCGAAAGTTGCGGGATTCATGAAGTGCCAGAA
>JBOICL010000058.1:0-2060 GCA_050740055.1 Stenotrophobium sp. | reverse complement strand
TTTCGCACCGCGCTTCCTGATCAACGCCCACGATCTGCCTACGAGTAAATTACTCGGCCCCGGTTCACGCGCGCAGTATTCGCTGATGATCGCCGGCACCGCACAGCAGCTTGAAACGCTGCGCGCGCTGCCCCTGCCCGCCGGCGTGCGCCGCATCACGCCACAGGACGCACGCCCCGAAGTGCGTAACGCACTGAGCCGTGCCGGCCAGTTCCTCGACATCGCCGTGCTCGCCGCGACCCTGCTCGCCGCCGCCGCGATTGCGCTGTGCGCGCACCAGCACGGCACGCGCCTGCGCGACGAGGTGGCGCTGCTCAAATGTCTCGGCGCGCGTGAACGCTTTGTCACGCAGGCGCTGCTGCTGAATTTGTTATTGATCGGTGTGTTGGCAGGCGGCGCGGGTGCGCTGGCTGGCTGGCTGGCGCAGATGGGGCTGGCGCAACTGTTGGGTGGATTGATGGATATTCATCTGCCGCCACCCGCGATGCTGGCGCTGGCGCAGGCTTGGGGACTGGGCCTGCTGATGCTGCTGGGCTTTGCCGTGCCACCGATCCTGCAGGCGGTGCGCGTGCCGCCGATCCGCGTGTTCCAGCGCGATCTTGGCGGCGCGCGGCTGACGCGCGGCATTTCGCTCGCCGCCGCACTCGCCGCCGCCGCATTGCTGTGGCTGCAAACCGGCGAACCGAAACTCGCGGCTACCGTGTTCGGCGGCGCGCTGGCGGCGATCACCATCCTCGCGCTGCTGGCTTGGTTGCTGGTGCTGGCGCTGGCGCCGCTCAAAACCAGAGTCGGCGCGTCCTGGCGCTTCGGGCTGGGCAACATCTCGCGCAGGCGCGGCTCGACGGTGGTGCAGGTGGTGGCGCTGGGCATGGCGCTGCACGCGCTGCTGATGATCACGGTGGTGCGGCAGGACCTGCTCAACACCTGGAAAGCGCGACTGCCGGCGGACACGCCTAACCAGTTCCTGATCAACATCCAGACCGAGCAGCGCGACAAGCTGCGCCAATTTTTCACCGCGCACGGTTACCCACCTCCCCACCTCGTGCCGATGGCGCGCGGGCGGCTGGTGGCGATGAATGGCCGGCCGATCACTGAAACCACTTTCGACGATCCCGATACGCAGCGCTGGATCAACCGCGACTTCAACCTGTCGTGGACCGACACCCTGCGCGACGACAACAAGCTCACCTCCGGGCAATGGTGGGGCAAGGGCGGCGACGGCAAGGCCTGGCTGTCCGCCGACAAGTTTGCGGTGGACCGCCTGCATCTCAAACTCGGCGACCGCCTGACGCTGGACTTCGCCGGCCAGCGCATCGAGCTGACCCTGCGCAACACCCGCACAGTGCAGTGGGACACGTTCCAGCCCAATTTCTTTTTGCTCACGCCGCCCGGCATCCTCGACAAGGTGCCGCAGCAGTGGATCACCAGCTTCTACCTGCCACCGCGCAACGAGGCGCCGCTGCGCGATCTGATCCGGGAATTCCCCAACGTCACGCCGCTGGACATCGGCGCGGTGATGACGCAGGTGCGCGGCATCATGGATCGCATCATCAAGGCCATCGAGTTCATCTTTCTGTTTGCGCTCGCGGCCGGCCTCACTGTGCTGCTGGCAACGATCGAGAGCACGCGCGCGGATCGCGTACGCGAAACCGGACTGCTGCGCGCACTGGGTGCCAGTTCGCGCGTGATCGCGCGCGGACTGATCGCGGAATACGCCGTGCTCGGCCTGCTCGCCGGCACGGTGTCGGCCTTTGCCGCGCAGATCGTGACCTGGGTGCTGGCGGTCAACGAGTTCAACATGCCCTACGGCCCGCGCCCGCTGATCTGGCTGACCGGCGCCGTTGCCGGCTGCGTTATCGTCACCCTGCTGGGCTGGCTGTCGCTGAGACGAGTCCTGAAAACACCGCCAAAAATTGTCCTGGCATCGACTTGATGCATAGTAGAGCTACATGCGCTATTGGTGGGCAAATCAGAATCAAACTTTACGTCAGGAGATTGGCGGGGGTTATTTGTGGTCGCCACAACGAAAGAGCAACGGTAGACATAATCCGTTCTACGAG
>JBOICL010000057.1:0-5691 GCA_050740055.1 Stenotrophobium sp. | reverse complement strand
TGTGAAACATCTGCCTGATGCGCCCAAATCCAACGCGCCCGCTCCTGTTAAATCGGTGACATGATTTGTTTTTAAATATTTAACTAATTTAATATTAGTAAATACATTAAAGAAAGTTTTTTGCAATTACCCAGAGAGCGGGTGACAAATAAATTTGGGCGCGTACCCTGCGCTTTTGACCTTGGCCCCTTCGACAGCGCCGAACATCGCAGTCCTGAGTGGTGATAGCCGCCGCGAAGCGGCGGGCGAGGCAGGAGCCGAAACCTTCGCTGCCGGGCCACGGATGGCCCGTCAGCGAAGCCCGCTCAGGGCGAGAAGCGCAGGGAACTTCACGTAGTGAAGCGTTGCCGCCGGGTGCGTTTTCTTTGGTGACTTTCTTTGACGCATATCAAAGAAAGTTACCCGCGCGGCAGCGCGGAAAAGCTCCTCTCCTAAAGTTGGGAGAGGGAAGAAAGCCGGGTAATTACTTCAGATCACGCTTCGCGCCAATCCGCAGCCGCAGAGCATTCAGGCGAATGAAGCCCTCCGCATCCTTCTGGTTGTACGCACCCTTGTCATCCTCAAACGTCGCGATCTTGGCGTCGAACAGCGAGTCCGCCGAACGGCGGCCAGCGTTGTAGACGTTGCCCTTGTAGAGCTTGAGGCGCACTTCGCCGTTGACCTTCTGCTGCGTGTCGTCGATCAGCGCCTGCAGCGCGCGGCGCTCGGGGCTGAACCAGTAGCCGTTGTAGATCAGCTTGGCGTAGCGGGGCATGACCTCGTCCTTCAGGTGCGCCTGCTCGCGGTCGAGCGTGATGCTCTCGATGGCGCGGTGCGCCTTCATCAGGATGGTGCCGCCGGGTGTTTCGTAGCAGCCGCGCGATTTCATGCCGACGTAGCGATTTTCGACAATATCGAGACGGCCGATGCCGTGCCTGCCGCCCAGCTCGTTGAGTTTGGCCAGCACCTTGTACGGAGTCATGCGCTTGCCGTCGATGGCGACGACATCGCCCTGCTTGAACTTGAGCGTGATGTACTCCGGCGTCGCCGGTGCTTGCTCCGGATTTTTGGTCCAGCGCCAGATGCTGTCGTCCGGCACCCACCACGGGTCTTCGAGGCCGCCGCCTTCGTAGGAGATGTGCAGGGCGTTGGCGTCCATCGAGTAGGGCGAGCCGCCGCCCTTCTTCTTGGTGACCGGAATCTTGTGCCTGGCGGCGTAGGCCAGCAGCGTTTCGCGCGAGGTCAGGTCCCACTCGCGCCAGGGCGCGATGACCTTGATGTTCGGATTGAAGTGATAGGCGCCGAGCTCGAAGCGCACCTGGTCGTTGCCCTTGCCGGTGGCACCGTGCGCGATGGCGTCACAGCCGGTTTCGGCGGCGATCTCCATCAGGCGCTTGGCGATCAGCGGACGCGCGATCGAAGTACCGAGCAGGTATTCGCCCTCGTAGATGGCGTTGGCACGGAACATCGGGAACACGAAGTCACGCACGAATTCTTCGCGCAGGTCGTCAATGAAGATTTCCTTGACGCCCAGTTGCTTCGCCTTCGGGCGCACATGATCCAGTTCCTCACCCTGGCCAATGTCGGCGGTGAAGGTCACCACCTCGCAGGCATAGGTGTCCTGCAGCCACTTGAGGATGACGGAGGTATCGAGGCCGCCGGAATAGGCGAGCGCGACTTTGCGGACTTTGCTCATGGATTTTGGGATGGAGCTTAAGACGGGGCGCGGATTATAAGCTCGCGACTCGGAGCACGCGTAGCGCGGTGGAGCGGGAACGAGCTTAAAGCGGCTGCTCCCGCACCCACTGCTTCGCAGACACCGCGTCGCAGCCGCCTCGCGACTCGGAGCGCGCGTAGCGCGGTGGAGCGGGAGCGAGCTTTGGGCGGCTGCTCTCGAAGCGATTGCTGAAGTCGATGGGTTATAGTGCCCGCCCCATGGAAAACTCCCTTGTAAAACACAAGATCGGCCATCGTTTCCGCGGCTTTCTGCCGGTGGTGGTGGACGTGGAAACCGGCGGTTTCAACGCGCAGACCGACGCCCTGCTGGAGATCGCGGCGGTGATCCTGGGCATGGATGAGCACGGCAATCTGGTTCCGGTGCAGACGGTGTTCAGCCACGTCGTGCCCTTTCCCGGTGCGAACATCGAGAAGGCGGCGCTGGAGGTGAACGGCATCGACCCAGACCACCCGCTGCGGCTGGCCAAGAGCGAACTCGACGCGCTCGGCCACGTGTTCAAGCCGATCCGCCAGGCGGTGTCGGAGAACGGCTGCACGCGCGCGATATTGGTTGGCCACAACGCGCATTTCGATCTGGGCTTCGTCAACGCGGCGGTCGCGCGCAGCGGTGTGAAACGCAATCCCTTCCACCCGTTCAGCGTGTTCGACACCGCCACGCTCGGCGGCGCGGCGCTGGGGCAGACGGTGCTGGCGCGCGCCCTGGCTGCGGCGGGGCTGGAACACAAGCAGAGCGAGGCGCATTCCGCGATCTACGACGCGGAGCAGACCGCGGCGCTATTCTGCCTGCTGGTCAACAAGATGCGGCCGATCTACGAGTCCGCGCTCAGACCTGCGGAAGAGCCGGCCGCCTAGCCGCGCGTTTGCCGTAAAATCTCCGCAAATCCGCGATGATCCACGAGAACGCCCGCTCATGATTCCACGACCGCGCCGTGCAGCACCCGCCTGCGCACTCCTGCTGCTGACGCTGGCCAGCCTGCCGGCGCTGGCGTTCGATTTCAACACGGTCGCGGCCAAAGCGCAGGCGCTGTCGAACCAGACCTACGAAAAAAACGAAGCCAAGCTGCCCAGTGAACTGACCGACCTCACTTACGACCAGTACCGCGACATCCGCTTCAAGCCGGCCAGGGCGCTGTGGCACGGCGCCAAACTGCCGTTCGAGCTGCAATTCTTCCACCCCGGCCTGTATTACAACCAGACGGTCAAGATCAACCTGGTGACGGGTAACACTGCGCGGCCACTGCCGTTCGACCCGGACAATTTCGACTACGGCAAGAACAGCATCGACAAGTCGCAGTTGCGTGACATCGGCTACACCGGCTTTCGCGTCCACTACGCGCTGAACAACAAGAAATACAAGGACGAACTGCTGGTATTCCAGGGCGCGAGCTATTTCCGCGCGCTGGGCAAGGATCAGCGCTACGGCCTGTCCGCGCGCGGGCTGGCGGTGGACACTGGCCTGCTATCGGGCGAGGAGTTTCCGAATTTCACCGAGTTCTGGATCGTGACTCCGCAGGCCCACGACAAGCAGATCACGATCTACGCCCTGCTCGATTCGCGCCGCGTCACCGGCGCCTACAAGTTCGTGGTGAAGCCCGGCGAGTCCACGGCGATGGACGTGCAGGCACGGCTGTTCCTGCGCGAAGAGGTCGGCAAGCTGGGCCTCGCGCCGATGACCAGCATGTTCCTGTTCGGCGAAAACCAGCCGCACGCGCCCGACTTTCACCCGGACTACCGCCCGGAAGTGCATGACTCCGACGGCCTGCAGATCGAGACCGCGAACGAGTGGATCTGGCGGCCGCTGGTCAATCCCAAGCGCCTGCTCATCACCTCCTTCGGTGCGGTCAATCCACGCGGCTTCGGCCTGATGCAGCGCGACCGCGATTTCCACAACTACGAAGACCTCGAAGCGCGCTACGAACTGCGCCCCAGCGCCTGGGTCGAGCCCAAGGGCAACTGGGGTTTGGGCCGCGTCGAGCTCGTGGAGATTCCCTCGCCCGACGAAACCAACGACAACATCGTCGCCTACTGGGTGCCGGACAAGCTGCCCGCGCCGCATCAGCCGCTGGATTTCAGCTACCGCCTCTCCTGGCAGATGCGCCATGAAACGCGCCCGCCGACCTCGTGGGTGATGCAGTCGCGGCGCGGTCAGGGCTACCAGAAGGAACCCGACGGCAGCATCCGCTTCACGCTCGATTTCGTCGGCCCGGCACTGGCGAAACTGCCGGCGGATGCGCCGGTGATTTCCGGCCTGTGGCTGGACGACAACGCGCAACTGATCGACCGCCAGGTGTTCCACAACGATGTCACCGGCGGCTGGCGGCTGACGCTGCGCTTCAAGCGTCTCGATGACGACAAGCCGGTGGAGATGCGCGCCTTTTTGCGCAAGGACAAGGCGACGCTGTCGGAAACCTGGTCGTATATCCTGCCGGCGCAGAGCCAGACCAAAAACACCCCGTGAGCAAAACTACTGCGCTCGGCATCTTGGCCGCTGGCGGTGCTCGTTCGGGGTTGGCGAAGCAGTGCTTCGCCCGAACCGGCCCGCACGCTCACATACTGCTGTGTATGCTCCGCTTCCTGCGCTCCGGCAGCGGCCAACCTGCCTTCGCTCGCTACGTTTTGCGAACCGTTCATGAAGCAGCGTCACCCGCTCTCCGTTCGGGGCGTTACATGGTTGTTATTTATTATTGATTTATATATAAACAAGTCTCTAATTAATAACACTCTATCGTAGAGAAATGACCATAGCGGGCGACACCGAGCACGAGCGCGAGGCACTGCTGAAACAGTTGCAGTCCGGCGCGCCGCGCTGCGGCGATGCGCACCTGCCCTCCGTGCTCGTCACGGATGTCAAAAACCGCACCAGCCTCGTCACCACGCCACCGCTGAGCCGCGCCTCAATGACGCCGCACCCCTGGGCGAACAACCCGTTCAAGCGTCTGCTGCAATGGGTGCAGCGGCGCTTCGCCGGCCGCCGCGGTCTCGATGCGCACAGCCGCGCGCCGGATCGCGCCTCGCGCAAGGTGCGGTGGCGCATCAGCGGTCGCAACCGCCGCCTGCTGTTGCTCGCGCTGATTTTTTCGCAGACCGCGGTCGCCACCTATTTCATGGGCGCGGTGCTGCCCTATCACGGCGAGAAGAAACTAGAGCTGGCGATCCTGGTGATCTACGCCATCCTGTTCGGCTGGATTTCCGCAGGCTTCTGGACCGCGCTGATGGGTTTCTGGGTGCTGCTGCTGGGCCGCGACAAGTACGCCATCTCGGCCAGCGCCCCGCCGGATTTTCCGATCGCCGACGACGCCCGCACCGCGATCATCATCCCGATCTGCAACGAGAATGTGGCGCGCGTGTTTTCCGGCCTGCGCGCGACCTATGACTCGGTGGCGCGCGCCGGTGCGCTCAGGCATTTCGATTTCTTCATCCTCAGCGACAGCAGCCTCGCTGACACCCGCGTCGCTGAACTCGAAGCCTGGCTGCGCCTGTGCCGCGAAGTGGACGGCTTCGGCCGCATCCACTACCGCCTGCGCCGCCACCGCATCAAGCGCAAGAGCGGCAACGTCGCCGACTGGTGCCGGCGCTGGGGCAGCCTGTTCCGCTACATGGTGGTGCTCGACGCCGACTCGGTGATGTCGGGCCCCTGCCTCAAGCGCCTGGTGCAGCTGATGGAGGCGAATCCCGGCACCGGCATCATCCAGACCGCACCGCGCGCCGCCGGACGCGAGACCCTGTATGCACGCATGCAGCAGTTCGCCACGCGCATCTACGGCCCGCTGTTCACCGCCGGCCTGCACTACTGGCAGCTCGGCGAATCGCATTACTGGGGCCACAACGCGATCCTGCGCGTCGCGCCGTTCATGCAGCATTGCGCGCTCGGCCGCCTGCCCGGCAGCGGCTCGCTGTCGGGCGAAATCCTCTCGCACGACTTCGTCGAGGCCGCGCTGATGCGCCGCGCCGGCTGGGCGGTGTGGATCGCCTACG
>JBOICL010000056.1:0-15338 GCA_050740055.1 Stenotrophobium sp. | reverse complement strand
GGACGGCATCAGGATGGCGCCGGGTGCGATGTAGGCGCCCTTGCGCACCGCTGCCGGCGGCACCACGCGCGCGCCCTGTTTGGCGAAATCCTCGGCGGTCCAGCTGCCGAACTTGAGCGGTACCTTGTCGTAGCCCATCAGGTCGTGGATGAAGATGGCCTCGTTGTCGTGCAGGCGGAAATACAGCAGCACCGCCTTCTTGATCCACTCGTTGACGTGCCAGCGCTGGGCAGGAAGCCCGAGTGCCGCAGGAGCAACAGGATGTTGCGTTTCCTGCGGCCCGCTTTCAACGGGTTGTGCGACGCGGATCCGTCCCTGGTCGAGCAGGCCGATCGTGGTTTCAACGGCCGCCCTGAGGGCGCTGTCGCCTTTGTCCAGCGTGTCGCGTGTTTCCCAGGCGGATTCGATGCGGCTTTGCAGGTCTTTGGTATTCATGGTTCAGGGATTTTCCAGACGATTGAGCGTTCGGGTGATGACTTCGCGCATCGCCTCCAGGGATTTCTCGCTGGTGATGGGGCGATGCATGCGGTCGGTGATGAAGAAGACGTCTTCCGCGCGTTCACCGATGGTGCCGATTTTCGCAGCGTCCAGAAGAATGCCGCGTTTCTGGAACACGCGCCCGATGATCGAGAGCAGGCCGGGGCGATCGGCGGCGACCAGTTCCAGGATGGTTCGCGGACGCGTCTTGTCCTGGCTGAAGTGCACGCTGGTGGGTGTATCGAAATGCCGCAACTGGCGGTGGGCGCGGCGGTTGACCTGGACGACGGAGATATCGGGATCGCTCAGGACCTTGTGCAGCGCGACCGCGATTTCAGCGTAGCGATGCGCACCGGTGATCGGGCGGTTGTCGCCCTCGATGACGATATAGGAGTCCAGCGTGAAGCCGTCGGCGGTCGTGTTCAATCGCGCGTCGAGAATATTCAGTCCGAGTCTGGCCAGCACGCCGGTGGACAACGCGAAAAGATGGTCGCGGTCGCGGGTATAGATGAATACGGTGACGCCGCGCTCGGGGATCGCCTCGACCAGCACCAGCGGCAGCTGGTCTTCGCTGCACGCGAGGATCGCGGGCAGGTGCCAGGCCAGTTCTTCAGGCGAGTTGCGCAGGAAATAATCGTTGTCGAAACGCGCCCAGACCGACTGCGCGGTGGCGGGGGCAATGCCTTTTTCGGCAAGCAGGGCCGATGCCTTGGCGCGCTGCTCGATCACCATTTCTTCTTCGAGCAGCGGATGGTCGGGGCCGCGCTCGAGAGTTCTGGCGCTGGAGTTGTAAAGATTGTTCAGCAGGCTTTCGCGCCATGAATTCCACAGCGCCGGATTGGTGGCGCGGATGTCGGCGCAGGTCAGCAGGAACAGGTAGTCCAGCCGGATGCGCTCGCCCACACGGTCTGCGAATTCGGCGATGACGCCGGGGTCGCTGATATCCTTCTTCTGCGCGGTGACCGACATCAGCAGGTGGTTTTTCACCAGCCAGGCGACCAGTTCGGCATCGTTGTTGGAAAGGCCGTGCGACAGGCAAAAGCTCCTGGCCTCTTCGGCACCCAGTTCCGAATGATCGCCGCCGCGGCCCTTGGCCATGTCGTGGAACAGCGCGGCCAGATACAGCAACTCGGGCTTTGCCAGACGGTTCATGACCTCCGAACAGAATGGCAGCTCGGTGCGGAAGCGCTGCATCGCCATGCGCCGGGCATTGCGCACGACGTAGAGCGTGTGTTCGTCCACGGTCAGCGTGTGGAACAGGTCGTATTGCATCAGGCCGACGATTTTGCCGAAAGCGGGCAGGTAGCTGCCGAGTACGCCATAGCGGTTCATGCGCCGCAGGTTGCGGGTCAGGCCGCGCCCTTCGCGGAACATCTCGATGAACAGGCTCTTGCTGCGCACGTCCGATCTTGCGGCATTGTCCAGGCAGTGGTGGTCGCGCAGGATCAGGCGCAGGGTGCTGGCGCGGATTTTTTCGATTTTTGGATGCTGTTGCAGCAGCAGGAACAGCTCGATCAGCGCAAACGGCTGGCGCCTGAAGACATCTTCCTCGCGAACCTCGATGACATTGCCGCAGGTCTGGAAGCGTGGATTCAATATCCTGACGTCGTCCGGATTTAGCGGGTGCAGGATCGCCTCATCGAACATCTGCAGCAGCACGTCGTTGAGGCACGACAGCGATTTGATCGTGCGGTAGTACAACTGCATGAACTGCTCGACCGCACGATTGTGGTCGGAGTCGACGTAGCCGAACAGTTCCGCCAGCTTGATCTGGTGATCGAACAGCAGCCGGTCTTCGCGGCGGCCGGTGATCATGTGCAGCGCAAAACGCACGCGCCAGAGGAAGTCCTGCCCGGCGAACAGCTCGTCGCATTCCTGCTTGGTCAAGAAACCGCGGTCGCGCAGTTCGGTCAGATTCTGCGCGCCGGAATGGCGTTTGATCACCCAGCCGACGGTATGGATGTCGCGCAGCCCGCCCGGGCTTTCCTTGACGTTGGGCTCCAGCTTGTAGCCGGTGTCGTCGTATTTCCGGTAGCGCGCCGTCTGTTCTTCGAGTTTGGCCTGGAAAAATTTGTCGACCGGCCAGATCCGTTCGGGGGCGATGGCGCGCTGCATTTCGGCAAACAGCGCGGCGTCGCCGATCAACAGCCGCGCTTCCATGAGATTGGTCATGACCGTGATGTCATTCCCCGCCTGGCTGACGCAATCCTCCACGGTACGGACGCTCTGGCCGACTTCGAGGCCGATGTCCCAGCCGAATGCGGTGAGCTGTTCGAGCTTGCTGCGGTGCTGTTCCAGGGCTTGCGGCGTGTGCAGCAGCAGGATGTCGATGTCGGAATGCGGCAGCAGCTCGCCTCGACCGTAGCCGCCGACGGCGGCCAGCGCCAGGCCGGGCGGATCTTCAGGCATGAACTTGCGCCAGCCTGCGCGCAGCACTTCGTCCACCAGGTTGGCGCGCGCGTGCACCAGCGAATCCGCGGGAAAGCCTTCGTGAAAAAGACCGTAGAGGCGGTCTCGTCCCCAGTTCAGGGTTTCGCGGAAGGCGGCGGTGGAGTGCCCGCCCTGACTCAGGCGTACACGAATCTTGTGAGCGCTGAAAATGGAGGCTGCTTCGTCTTCAGCCAGTTCGATTTCCGCGCCCACGTTAGAGAATTTCTCCGGGACGCAGGGTCAGCACTTCGTAGCCGGTTGCGGTCACCAGGATGGTGTGCTCCCACTGCGCCGACAGCGAATGATCCTTGGTGACGACGGTCCAGCCGTCGGGCAGCAGCTTCACCTCCTTGCGGCCGGCGTTGATCATGGGTTCGATGGTGAGGGTCATGCCGGTTTGCAATTCAATTCCCGTGCCAGGTTTGCCGTAGTGCAAGACTTGCGGGTCTTCGTGAAAGACGCGGCCGATACCGTGCCCGCAGTATTCCCGTACCACCGAAAATCCCTGCCCCTCGGCGAGGTTCTGGATAGCGTGCCCGATATCGCCGAGCCTGACGCCAGGCCGCACCATCCTGATGCCTTCGATCATCGCCGCGCGGGTGGTGTCGGCCAGGCGCTGGCCGAGCACGGTCGGCTCGCCGACATGGAACATCATGCTGGTATCGCCGTGCCAGCCGTCCTTGATGACGGTGATGTCGATGTTGATCGCATCGCCGCGCTTGAGCGTCTTGGGCCCGGGGATGCCGTGGCAGACCACGTGGTTGACCGAGGTGCAGATCGATTTCGGAAAGCCGCGATAGTTCAGCGGCGCCGGCACCAAGCCCTGGGTATTGACGATGAAGTCGTGGCAGAGGCGATCCAGTGCCTCGGTGGTGACGCCCGGCTGCACATGCGGCGCGATCATGGTCAGCACCTCGGCGGCGGCAATGCCGGCCTCGCGCATCTTCTGCTGTTCGTCCGGATTTTTGATGGTAATCGTCATGTAGGCCGTGTTGCGCCGGAACGCGTTGTTTTCAAAGGGGCGCTATGGTATAAAGCGCGCCCCTCAAAGGCAATTTCGCCTTTAGGAAATCCATCCGCGCCGACTTGGGTGAATTCACCTGGCGCGGTTTGCATATAACCCAAGGAGCTGTCGCAATGTCGAATGTCACCATGCGTGAACTGCTGGAAGCGGGCGTCCACTTCGGACACCGTACCCGCTACTGGAACCCGAAGATGGAAGCTTACATCTTCGGCGAGCGTAATCGTATCCACATCATCAATCTCGAGCAGACGCTGCCGATGCTCAAGGACGCCTGTTCGCTGGCCGGCAAGCTGGCAGCCAACGGCGGCCGCATCCTGTTCGTCGGCACCAAGCGCGCCGCGCGCGAGGCGATCGAGGCCGAGGCCCTGCGCTGCAGCATGCCGTATGTCTCGCAGCGCTGGCTCGGCGGCACGCTGACCAATTTCAAGACCATCAAGGCGTCGATCAAGCGCCTGCACGAGATGGAAAAGAGCGTCGAGGACGGTACCATCAACCGTCTGACCAAGAAGGAACAGCTCAATCACAACCGCGAGCTGGAAAAACTGCGCAAGTCGCTGGGCGGCATCAAGAACATGCCCGCTCTGCCGGACTGCCTGTTCGTCATCGATACCGGCTACGAGAAGAACGCGATCGCCGAAGCCAAGAAGCTCGGCATCCCGGTCATCGCGGTAGTGGATTCCAACAACGATCCCAGTCAGATCGACTGCGTGATTCCCGGCAACGACGACGCCACCCGCGCGATCAAGGTCTACACCCAGTGCCTCGCCGACGCGATCGTCGAAGCGCGCGCCGCCAACCCCAACATCCGTCCGGACGAATACGTGCCGGAGCCGGAAGTGAAGGCGGAAGCGCCGCGCAAGCCGCGTCCGCGCAAGCCGGGCGAGAAGGATGGCCGTAGCGACCGCCCGTCGCGCGGCCGCCGTCCCGAGACCGCGTAAAGCCGGAATCCGGTAGCGGTCAGGCAGAAGCGAATCGTCTTTCTGCCTGGCCGCTGCTCTCGTGTTTCCATGAATTCGCGCTTCGCCCGCAAGTGGCGGAGCAAACTCCAATACAGATTCTGAAATTCCTATGACTACTCCCATTACTGCGGCTCAGGTGAAGGAACTGCGCGAGCGCACCGGCGCCGGCATGAGCGACTGCAAGAAGGCGCTGGAAGCGACTGCCGGTGATCTCGACAAGGCGGCCGAAAAATTGCGCATGGACGGCATGGCCAAGGCCGACAAGAAAGGCGGTCGCACCGCCGCCGAAGGCGTGATCGCCGTGGCGGTCGGCGCCGATGCCATCGCGCTGGTGGAAGTGAATGCCGAAACCGATTTCGTCGCCAAGGGCGACGAATTCAAGGGCCTCGCCGACGCCGCCGCAAAACTCGCGCTGGCGCACAAGCCGGCCAGCCTCGAAGCCCTGCATGCGCTGAAGCAAGGAACCGAGACGCTGGAAGAGAAGCGCCGCGCGCTGATCGCCAAGTTGGGCGAGAACATGACCATCCGTCGTTTTGCGGTGGTGCCGAAGGCGGCGGGCGCCATTGCGCACTATCTGCACGGCACCAAGATCGGCGTGGTGACGGCCCTGCATGCCGGCGATGCCGAACTGGCCAAGGACATCGCCATGCACGTCGCCGCGTCGAACCCGCGCTATCTGGATGCCAGCGCGGTGCCGGCCGCAGACCTCGCGGCAGAGCGCAAGATCATCGAGGCCCAGGTTGCGCAGGAGCAGAACGATGCGCGCCAGGACGCGGAAGAGGCAGGCAAGCCGTTCAAGCCTAAGCCTGCCGAAATCCTAACCAGGATGATTGACGGCAAGATCAACAAGTTCGTGGGCGAAATCACGCTGCTGGGCCAGCCGTTCGTGAAGAACCCGGATGACAGCGTCGAGAAGCTGCTCAAGTCCAAAAACGCCAGCGTCGCGCATTTCACGCGCTTCGCGGTGGGCGAGGGCATCGAAAAGGCGCAAACCGATTTCGCGGCGGAAGTCGCCGCGGCGGCCAAAGCCTGAGTGCGTAGTGCGCTAAAATGATGCGAACCAGAGACCCCGGCGACGGGGTCTCTTTCTAAGCAAAGTTCAGGAGTCCCGCTTGATGAGCACGCAGCCGGCCTACAGACGCATACTGCTGAAACTCTCCGGCGAGGCGCTGATGGGGACAACCGCTTTCGGTATTTCTCCCGATGTCATGTCTTTTCTGGCTGGCGAGATCAAGGATGTGGTGGATGCGGGCGTGCAGGTGGCGCTGGTGGTGGGCGGCGGCAACATCTTCCGCGGCGAAGGTCTGGCGCGCGCAGGCATGGACCGCATCACCGGCGACCACATGGGCATGCTCGCCACGGTGATCAACGCGCTGGCGATCCAGGACGCGGTCGAACGCATCGGCATGCAGGCGCGTGTGCAGTCGGCGCTGCGCATCAACGAGGTCTGCGAGGACTACATCCGCCGCAAGGCGATGCGCCACCTGGAAAAGGCCCGCGTGGTGATTTTCGCGGCTGGCACCGGCAATCACTTCTTCACCACCGATTCGGCGGCGGCGCTGCGCGCGGTGGAGATCAATGCCGACTTGATCCTCAAGGCGACCAAGGTGGATGGTATCTACACCGCCGATCCCAAGAAAGACGCCGGGGCCACCAAGTACGCCGAGCTGACCTACGACGAGGCGCTGACCAAGCGCTTGGGCGTGATGGACCAGACCGCGATGGTGCTGTGCCGCGACAATAAGATGAAACTTTGCGTGTACGACATGGAGCGCCCTGGCGCGCTGATGAAGATTGTGATGGGCGACAAGACCATCGGTACGCGCGTCAACGCCTAGGAGAAATAGCGATGATCAGCAAAATCAAGACCGACGCCACCACTCGCATGCAGAAGAGCGTGGACACGCTCAAAGCCCAGCTGATGAAGCTGCGCACCGGCCGCGCCAACGCCTCCCTGCTTGACCACGTGCGGGTGGATTACTACGGCACCGAGGTGCCGATCTCGCAGGCCGCCGCCGTGGTGGTCGAGGACGCGCGCACGATCACGATCACGCCCTACGACAAGACGCTGACCGCCGTCATCGAGAAAGCCATCCTAACCTCCGATCTGGGCATCACGCCCAACACCGCCGGCCAGACCATTCGCATCAACATGCCGCCGCTGACCGAGGAGCGCCGCCGCGACCTGACCAAGGTGGTGAAGACCGAGGCGGAGACCGCCAAGGTTGCGATCCGCAACGTGCGCCGCGACGCCAACCAGGCGGTGAAGGAACTGGGCAAGGCCAAGACCATCAGCGGCGACGAGGAGAAGCGCGCGGAAACGGAGATCCAGAAACTCACCGACCAGTTCGTCGCGAAAGTCGATGAAGCCGCCAGCGCCAAGGAAAAGGAATTGATGTCGATGTGACCGGCCTTGCCGCCGTTTTCCACCCGACGATTGCCATGACTCAACACGTCCCTCGACTGCCGAAAGAATCCGTGCCGCAGCATGTCGCGGTCATCATGGATGGCAACGGCCGCTGGGCCAAACAGCGCCTGCAGCCGCGCGCGATGGGTCATCGCGCCGGCGTCAAAAGCGCGCGCAAGATCGTGCGCGCGGCCGCCCGCGCCGGCGTCGGGGTGTTGACGATGTTCGCATTCTCGCAGGAGAACTGGCGCCGTCCACAGGAGGAGGTGAGCCTGCTGATGCAGTTGTTCGTCAGGACACTGGGCAAGGAGATCAACTCGCTGCACCGTCACGGCGTGCGCATCCGTTTCATCGGCGACCATCACGATTTCGCGCCAGACCTGCGCGCCGAGATGGCGCGGGCAGTGAGCCTGACGCAAGGCAATAGCGGCTTGCAGTTGGTCGTGGCCGTGGGCTATGGCGGCCAGGGCGACATCGCGCAGGCCGCGCGCAAGCTCGCGGACGCCGGACTGCCGGTCACCGTCGATGGCATCGAGGCGAATCTCGACACGGCCGGGCTGCCGCTGCCCGACCTGATGATCCGCACCGGCGGCGAGCAGCGCATCAGCAATTTCCTGCTGTGGCAACTGGCCTACGCGGAACTGTATTTCACCGATACGCTGTGGCCGGATTTCGGCGACGCGCAGTTTGAGCTTGCGCTGAACTGGTACGCCGGGCGCGAGCGCCGCTTCGGGCGCGTGCCCGAAGGCGTCTGAGCGTCACCCGCTCTGTGGTTTATTGCGGAGCTGGTTGTTTAAAATTGATTACATATTTAAATAATAGTTAATATAATATAACAAGCGTGCAGTGTTTTTACGCAAGAGCGGGTCGCCTCGCGACAGCCTTTAGAGGACAATCCTTGCAACGTTTTCACCCCGGTGTCTGAGCCATGCTAGTGCAGCGCGTCGTGACCGCCCTGGTGCTGTTGCCCCTGCTCCTGGGCGCGATTTTTTTTGCGCCCACGCCCTGGCTCTACGCCCTCTTCAGTGCGGCCGGATTGCTGATCGCCTGGGAGTGGACCGGCCTCATGCGCTGGAACGGACGCAGCGGCGCGCGCGCGGTTTTTCTCGTGCTTACCGCGCTTTTGCTGGCCGCCGCCTGGTGCGCACCGGCGGACGCGCACATCTGGATTTTCGGTGCGGCGGCCCTGTGGTGGCTGGCCGCTTTCGCCCTGCTACCGGGATTTCCTGAAAACCTGCAACGCCATCCGCCGGCCGCCGCGGCGATGGGCGCGCTGGGCCTGCTGCAGATCGTCTCCACCCTGCTGGCGCTGGCGGTACTGCATGCCATGAACAATGGCGCGCTCAGGCTGGTGTACCTGTTCTTCCTGATCTTCGCGGCGGACACCGGCGCCTACCTGGCGGGCCGCAACTTTGGTAAACACAAGCTCGCGCCCAATATTTCTCCCGGCAAAACCGTGGAAGGCGCGATTGGCGGCCTGCTGCTGTGCGCGGCCTGGGCGCTAACCGCCGGCATCTACGTCTTCCAGGTCAGCGGCCGGCAGGTTTGGCTGCTGCTGGCACTGAGCTTGGTGGTGGCGGTGTTCTCCATCGTCGGCGACCTCAGCGAGAGCATGTTCAAGCGCGTGGCCGGCATCAAGGACAGCGGCAACATCCTGCCCGGCCACGGCGGCATTCTCGACCGCGTCGACAGCCTGCTGGCCGCTGCGCCGGTGATGGTGCTGGGCCTGCAACTGACGCAGCTCTGATGAAGAACCTCGTCGTCCTCGGCGCCACCGGCACCATCGGCCGCAACACTCTCGACGTGGCGCGCCGCCATGCAGACAAGCTGCGCGTGCTGGCGCTGACCGCGAACAGCGACGCGCAGGCCCTGTTCGAACTCTGCCGCGAATTCCGCCCGCGCTTTGCCGCGATGACTGATCTTGCCGCCGCCGATGCCTTGCGCGCCAAGCTGCGCACCGCAGACGTGGAAACCGAAGTGAGCGCGGGCGCGCAAGCGCTCGCCGATCTGGCCGGCCACAAGGCCGCGGACCAGGTCATGTCCGCCATCGTCGGCGCCGCCGGGCTGCTGCCGACGCTGGCTGCGGTGCGCGCCGGCAAGCGTGTGCTGATCGCCAACAAGGAGCCACTGGTGATGGCCGGCGCGCTGCTGATGGCGGAGGCGGCGCGGCATGGTGCGACGCTGATCCCGATTGATTCCGAGCACAACGCCATTTTCCAGTGCCTGCCCGCGAACTACCGCTGCGGCGAACAGCCACGGGGCGTGAAGCGGCTGGTGCTGACCGCCTCCGGCGGGCCGTTCCGCGAGACGCCGCTGGAGGCTTTGGCACAGGTCACGCCGCAGCAGGCGGTGCGCCATCCCAACTGGGTGATGGGTCAGAAAATCTCGGTGGATTCCGCCACCATGATGAACAAGGGCCTGGAGCTGATCGAGGCGGCGACGCTCTACCGTCTGCCGAGTTCGCGGCTCGAGGTGGTGATCCATCCGGAAAGCGCGATCCATTCGCTGGTCGAGTACGTGGACGGCTCCATGCTGGCGCAGATCGGCCAGGCGGACATGCGCGTGCCGATCGCGCACGCGCTGGCTTGGCCGGAGCGCTGGGAATCGGGAGTCGATGGCCTGGATCTGGCGGCGCTGGCGCGCATGCGCTTCGAGACCGCTGACCTGCGCCGCTTCCCTTGCCTGCGGCTGGCACGCGAGGCGCTGGAGGTCGGCGGCAATGCGCCCAACGTGTTGAACGCCGCCAATGAAGTTGCGGTCGAAGCCTTTCTCAAGGGCCACCTGGCCTACACCGGTATCGCCGCGATGATCGAAACCTGTCTCAACGCCGCCGCCGCGCAGCACCTGCCCGTATCGGGCGATCTCGACGGCATCCTCGCCGTGGATGCCTGGGCGCGCGACCGGGCGCGTGCGCAGTTGGATCAGCGGAGCGTGGCGCATGCTTGAATTTGCCTGGAGCCTCGGCGGCTTCGTCGTCGCCATCGGCGTACTCGTCGCCTTCCACGAATTCGGCCATTACTGGGTAGCGCGCCGCTGCGGCGTCAAAGTGCTGCGCTACTCGCTGGGTTTCGGCAAACCGCTGTGGACGCATCGCGCCAAGGACGGCATGGAATGGTGCGTCTCCGCGGTTCCGCTGGGCGGCTACGTCAAGATGCTGGACGAGCGCGAAGGTGAGGTTGCCGCCAGCGAACGTCATCTGGCGTTCAACACGCAATCACTGGCCAAGCGCGCGGTGATCGTCCTCGCCGGACCTGCGTTCAATTTCCTGCTGGCGGTGATTCTGTACTGGGCCGTGTTCGTGATCGGCGTGCAGGGCCTCAAGCCGGTCATCGCGCAGCCGCCGCCGAATTCCGCCGCGGCCAAAGCGGGGCTGCGCGAAGGCGAGCAGGTGCTGCGCGTCAACGGCGCGCAGATGTTCACCTGGCAGACCCTGCGCACGGAACTGATCGACGACGCGCTCAACGGCGGCATGCTGCCGATGGAAGTGCAGGATGCCGGCGGCACGTCGCGGCAGGTTTCGCTCGACCTGCACGGCGTGCGCGTGGACCCGGAATACCTGTTCGGCGATCTTGGCCTGAATCCTTACCAGCCGGACATTCCGCCGAAGCTGGCGGAGGTGATGGCGGGTAGTCCCGCCGAGAATTCCGGCTTCAAGGCGGGCGACCTGCTGCTCAGCTACAACGGCAAGCCGCTGGCGTCCTGGCAGCAGTGGGCGGAGTGGCTGCGCGCGCATCCGGGCGAGGTGGTCAAGGTGCGCATCCAGCGCGGCGCGGAACAGCGCGATCTCAACGTGATCATCGGCCGCGACGAGCACGGCACCGGCAAGTTCGGCGCGCGCGTGGAAGTCCCCGCCCAGATGTGGCAGCATCTGCGCGCCGAGGAGCGGCTGGCGCCCTTGCCGGCGCTGCCCGCGGCGATCGGGCACACCGCGCAGATGTCGTGGCTGACGCTGAAGATGCTATGGCGCATGGTGCTGGGCGACGTGTCGATCAAGAACGTCAGTGGCCCCATCCAGATTGCGGAAGTGGCGGGAATCTCGGCGCAGGTGGGGCTGGTGGCCTTCCTCGGTTTTATGGCAATCGTGAGCGTGAGCCTGGGCGTGCTGAACTTGCTGCCTGTGCCGCTGCTGGACGGGGGCCATTTGTTTTTTTACGCGGTCGAAGCCGTCAAGGGCTCGCCGCTGTCGGAACGCGCACAGGAAGCCGGACAGCGCGTGGGCATGACCTTGCTGGTCGCGCTGATGGGGCTGGCGTTTTACAACGACATCATGCGCCTGCTGAATTAGCAGGCGGCGCAACAACAGAACTTAGGGCGGACTGACCCGGAATGGGCCTGAAAAATTTGAGCTTCGGCAAGACCGCCCTGTTTGGC
Organism: Stenotrophobium sp.; assembly: GCA_050740055.1. Classification (GTDB taxonomy): domain Bacteria; phylum Pseudomonadota; class Gammaproteobacteria; order Nevskiales; family Nevskiaceae; genus Stenotrophobium. Next base: position 3,670 of record JBOICL010000056.1, on the reverse strand, counting down.
GCACTCCTCGCACTGCTGATGTCCGGGCCGGCGTTCGCGTTCGCGCCGTTCAAGATCGGGTCGATACGCGCGGAGGGCCTGCAGCGCCTGGATCTTGGCACGGTGCTGACCTACATGCCGCTGTCGGTGGGCGACGAACTCAATGACGCCACCGCGCGCCAGGCGATCCGCAGTCTCTATGGCACCGGACTGTTCCAGGACGTGCAGTTGCAGCAGGACGGCGACGCCCTGGTCATCGTGGTCAAGGAGCGTCCGGCGATCACCTCGTTCAGCATCAAGGGCAACGAGAAGATCGGCGGCGACGAGCTGAAGAAATCGCTGAAGGATCTGGGCCTCGCAGACGGCGAACTGTACAAGCGCGAGTTGCTCGACCAGGTTGAGCAGGAACTGCGCCGCCAGTACTACGCCAATGGCTACTACGATGTGGCGATCGACACCACCGTCACCGACGAGCCCAACAACCGCGTGACCCTGGCGATCAAGGTCACGGAAGGCAAGCCAACCAAGATCAAGAGCATCAACATCGTCGGCAACAAGGCCTTCTCCACCGAGGAACTGCTCAAGCAGTTCAAGCTGGAATCGACCAACTGGATGCCGTTCCAGAAAAGCGACCGCTATTCCAAACAGCAGCTCGGCGGCGACCTGGAGTCGCTGCAGTCGTATTACCAGGACCGCGGCTACCTCAAGTTCAATGTCGAATCCGTGCAGGTCGCGCTGACGCCGGACAAGGAAGCGATCTACATCACCATCAACGTCAACGAAGGCGAGGTCTACAAGGTCAAGGGGCACAAGTTCTCTGGCGACACCATCCTCAACCTTAATTACCTCAACGCGCTGCTGTCCACGCCGGACGGCGCGACCTTCTCGCGCAAGGAAGCTACCGACAGCGCCAACCGCATCGAGGGCGCGCTGTCCGATATCGGCTACGCCTTCGCGCAGGTCACGCCAATCCCGGAAGTGGACGAGGCCAAGAAGGAAGTCAGCATCAATTACTACGTCGAGCCGGGCAAGCGCGTCTACGTGCGCCACATCACCTTCAGCGGACACGGCACCACCAACGACGAGACCCTGCGCCGCGAAATGCGCCAGCTCGAAGCTGCGCCGTTCTCCAAGAGCGCGGTGGAGCGCTCGCGCGTGCGCCTCACGCGCTTGCAGTTCGTGGAGGACGCCGAGGTGGACACCAAGCCGGTGCCGGGTTCCGACGACCTCGTCGACATCAACTTCAAGATCAAGGAACGCCCGCCCGGTTCGGTGCAGTTCGGCGTCGGCTACTCCGGTTCGCAGGGCTTTCTCATCTCCGGCAGCCTGACGCACACCAACTTCCTCGGCACCGGCGACACCGTGAGCCTGTCGCTGGAGCACAACGCGATTTCCAAGAGCATCAACTTCTCGCTGACCAATCCGTATTTCACCGAGGACGGCATCAGCCAGACCGTGTCGGCGTTCTACCGCAAGTCCAGCGCACTGATCCGCTACGCCTCGAGCTTCAACGCCAACATGATCGGCGGTGGTCTCACCTATGGCATTCCGCTGTCCGAATTTGTCAGCCTGCGCGCGGGTTTCGCGGTGCAGCAGACGGCGATTGACACCTTCCCGGTTACGACTTCCGACGAGGTCGAGCAGTTCGTGGTCGATAACGGCTCGCGCTACAACGTCCTCAAGCTGCAGACCGGCATCCTGCGCGATACGCGCAACCGCACCTTCTTCGCCAATTACGGTTCGCTCTATCAGTTGAACTTCGATTTCGCCGTGCCCGGCAGCGATCTCGACTACTACAGCCTGAGCTACCGCGGCCAGCAGTATGTGCCGCTGTTCTACAAGGTTTTCCTCGAAGCCAATACCTCCATCGGCTACTTGGACTCCTACGGCCCGACCAAAACCGTGCCGCCCTATGAGAACTACTTCGCCGGCGGCCCGCAGACGGTGCGCGGCTACCGCGACGGCACGCTGGGCCCGGTAGACACGCCGTTCAACAATCCCTTCGGCGGCAAGCTGCGCACCACCGCGCAGATGAACTTCATCATTCCGCTGCCGTTCGAGACCGACGGCAAGTCGACGCGCTTCGGCCTGTTCTACGACATTGGCAACGTGTTCGCGCAGCCGTCCGCTTTCAAGTTCAACCTGCTGCGCCAGTCGGCTGGTGTCGCGTTCACCTGGTTCACGCCGTTCTTGGGCCTGCTGGACCTGAGCTATGCGATCCCGCTCAATCCGCACCAGAACACGGATTTCTCGAACCCGCTGCATCCGATTCCAGGCGACCGCCTCGAACGGTTCCAGATCTCCTTCGGCAACAGCTTCTACTAGACCCGCTCTCCGGGTCAGGGCCTCAAGTTATGTTTATAAGTGTATATAATTATAAGTATAGTTGTTTAGTTTTAAACACGCTGTTTGTTTGATTACAGCGGAGCGGGTGGCCGGCCGGCCGCCCATATACCGCCAAACCTCAAGAGGAAGACGAGTCACATGAAACAGATGAACCTGAGCAAGGCCCTGGTGGGCGCCATCGCCGGCGCTTCGTTGCTGATGTCCGGCGCGGCGATGGCCGACATTAAGATCGCAACCATTCGCGCCGCCGACCTGGTGCAGCAGTCGCCGCAGTACAAGGCCGGTGCCGACAAGATCAAGGCGGAATTCGAGGCGCGCCGCAACACCCTGGAAGCGGACATCAAGAAATTCCAGGACGACGCCAAGAAGTTCCAGAAGGAAGGCGACCTGATGAGCGCTTCCGACAAGGCCAAGACCGAAAAAGACCTCGGCGCGCGCCAGGTCGATCTGGCCTATCGCCAGAAGCAGTTCCAGGAAGATTTCCAGAACCGCGACCAGCAACTGACGACCGACATGATGGGCAAGATCAAGGCAGTGATCGAGCAGGTCGCCAAGGAAAAGGGCATCGACGCGGTCCTGCAGGACCCGGTCTACGCGACGCCGGCGGTGGACATCACCGAAGAGGTACTCAAGCGCCTGCAGGCATCGGGCGCGGCCTCGAAGTAAGATGACGGCAGGAGTTCCACCCGCCCGCTGAACAGCCGGGCGGGTGGAACCGGCGGTCGTTTGCGCGGTTCCGTGAACGGCGGTGACACGAACATCAGGTGGCCCATGTCACACACCCTCGGTGAAATTGCGCAGCGCTTCGGCCTGCAACTGAAAGGCGATCCGGGCACGGTGATCGGCGGGGTCTGCGGGCTGCTGCCCGGCAAGCCGGGTTGCATCACCTTCCTCAACAACCCCAAGCTGCGCGCGCAGCTCTGCCAGACCCTGGCCGGAGCGGTGATCCTGGGTCCGCGCGACGCGCAGGCGTTCACCGGCAACGGCCTCGTTGCGCCCGATCCCTATCTGGCCTACGCGCGCATCGCCGCACTGTTCGACCGCAGCCGCGAGTTCACGCCCGGCGTGCATCCTGCCGCGGTCGTGGCCGCCGGCGCGCACGTTGGTGCGGGCTGCGGCATTGGCGCCAATGCGGTAATCGCGGACGGCGCGAGCATCGGCGCGAATTCGTACATCGGCCCCGGCTGCGTGATCGGGCGCGATGCGCAGATCGGCGAGCAGGCCCGATTGATCGCGAACGTCAGCATCGGCCACGAGGTGCGCATCGGCGCGCGCTGCCACTGCCAGCCCGGCGCCGTGATCGGCTCGCGCGGCTTCGGCAACGCACTGGGGTCCAAGGGCTGGG
>JBOICL010000055.1:0-4882 GCA_050740055.1 Stenotrophobium sp. | reverse complement strand
CCTTAGCACGTGTTGCGGGCTTCGGGCGCCACCCGCAACCATTGCCCTTCGGGCAAGCACCGTGTCGGCACCCGCTCTGAGTGGAATTCATATCTTCTATGTTATTAAATATTCACTATTGCTAGTTATAGTAAATATTAATTCACAGTCGTCAAGTTGTTTCAACACAAGCGGGTACATGGGCTACGCGACAATATCTTCGCTCCATCTAAAAAAATGGCCCGCACGAGGCGGGCCAGTGAGCTTGGTTTTTTAGCGCCGCATCATTTCAGTGAAACGCAGGCGTCGTAGACATTGAGCGTGCCCAGCGCGGTAACCGTACCGCCGTAGTTGATTTGCAGCCCATCGAATGGCTTCGTGGTCACGAAGTCGAGGAAGCCGGCGCCGGGCGCGGCCAGCAGGCCCGCCGCATCAAGCTTCAAGTTCGTAGTAGTGGTCGACGTTTCCTGCACCACGCCGCCGAGCAGGGTGTTGATGCTGACCGTTTGCAGAACGCCTGCGGTCAGCAGCGCCGCCGGTGTAGCCACCTCGAAAGCGACCGCGCGCCCGGCCGGGAAAGTAGGCATGGTAGGCAGCAGAGGGTTCACCGTGATGGTTGCCACGGGATTGATCAGCCCGACCGGGACTGACATCGTCGCGAAGTTGGTCAAATCCGCATCGATGACGTCGCCGGTGTTGGTGACGGCGCACAGCAGGCAGGTACCGCTGGTCGCGCCACTGGCCGTATACCCCGGGGTCACCAGCGCGGTGCTTGGGGTTGCGACGCTGTTGACGACAAGACCGCAGTCAGGCCCGGAGGACACAGTGAGCGTGGTCGTGACGTTGCCACTGCTGCCGCCCGGCCCCGTGCAGTTGAGCCCGTAGGTGTAAATGCCAGGGACCACCGGAAAAGTGGACGGCGGCGTGGTCGCCGGAGAGGGCCCGTTGATAGGTTCGGCCGTGCCGGCCACCCAATCCGTCGTTCCGTCACCGCCAGTGGCAGTGCAGGTGGCGGCATCGGTCGTCGCCCAGTTGAGCGCAAACGGCGATCCCGGCGCGACTTTCTTCGTCGCCGGAATGAACGTGACCGTCGGCGCAGGCGGCGCGCCCGTCACCGTTACCGCGGTCTGCGTATACGCCGTACCGCCCGCACCGGAACAGGTCAGCACATAGTTGTACTGACCGGGCGAGGTCAGGGTGCCCGTGCTGGCACTGCCAGACGTGCCCTGCAAGCCACTCCAGCTGCCGGAGGCCAGGCAAGCCGTCGCGTTGGCCGAACTCCAGGTCAGCGTCGAGGACTGCGGGTTGCCCGGAACAACCTGGATCAGGTTGGGGTTGGCGTTGAGCGCCGCCACCGGCACCGTCGTGCCTGAAGCCACGGGCACGATCACGCCCCGGCGGCTCACAGCACCCAGGGCGCCGGTGCAGGTGAGCACGAAATTGTAATCGCCCGGCGCTGCGAGCGGCACGTTCGCCACCGAACCGGAGGTGGCCGAACTGGCGCCCGTCGTCCACGCGGCGACGGCAGGATTGCTGGACGCCGTGCAGGCAGTCGCGTCGGTTGACGACCAGGTCAGCGTCGTGGCGCCAGGGGCGCCCAGCGATGACGGAGCTGCCGTCAGGCTGATATGCGGACCGTTCGCCGCCGCCGGCGTCACCACCAGCGCAATGGTTGAAGTGCTGGTGTAGGTGCCATCGGTGCAGGTCAGCGCAAAGTTATACGTGCCCGGCGTGGCGGTGCCGGTAAATGGCACGTTGCCGGAAACGGGGTTGGACGGAGGGAAACCCGCCGTATTCGCCCAGTCGCCGCCGCTGGCGTTGCAACTCGACACGGTACCGTTGTGGTCGGTCGTGGACCAGATCAGCGCGGTGGACTGCCCCTGTGCAACCGGATTCGGATTGGCGATGAAGCTGATGCTCGGGCCGACATTGGTCGCGCCACCCACCTGTAGCTGCGCACTGTTGGAGGCGCTGCCGCTGGCGCCGGTGCAGGTCAGGGTGTAGGAATAGATGCCGGGGGTGGTGAGAGCACCGGTGCTGACACCGGAACCGTTTAACGGCTCACTGCCGCTCCAGGAGCCGGAGGCGGTGCAGGCAGTCGCGTTGGTCGTCGTCCAAGTGAGGTTGGCGGACGCGCCCGTCGCGATCTGCGTGGGTGCAACCGTGATTTGTACCGTTGGCAGACCGTTGTTGTTGACAATGACCTGGGTTTGTCCGGTTGTCGTTCCACCACTGTTGGTGCAGCTCAGCAGGTAAGTGTAGGTGCCGGGTGTGGTCAGCACGGGCGTCGTAAAGCTGCCCGATGTGCTCTGCGCACCACTCCAGTTGCCCCCCGAAGCCGTGCAGGAAGTCGCACCGACGGTGGTCCAGCTGAAAGTAGCGGTATTCCCCGGCTGTATTTTTTGCGATGGGGTATTGAACGATACGGAGGGCGGTGCGCTGCTGCTGGAAGTGATTGTCGTGGCAGCGGAACCGGTGCCACCGGGCCCGGTGCAGGTCAGCGTGTAGGTATAACTGCCCTGCGGCAAATTTCCGGTGCTGACAGTCGTGGTGGTGTTGGGCGGCTGCGAGCCCGCGAACTGATCCGGCGTAACCGGGGAATTGTCGGAACCGGTACAAGCGGTGGAGTTGGTGCTGGACAAGGTCAAGGTGGTCGCACTGCCCGGCTGTATGAGCGCGGAGCCGGGCACCAGCGATACCGTCGGTGCCGCGACCGCACCCACCATCAGGGTCTGCACGGCGCTGGCGCTACCGCCAGGGCCGGTACAAGTGAGCACGTAGGAATAGGTGCCGGACTGAGTGTAGGGCCCGATGGTCGTGCCGGCTGCATTTGAAGTCGGCTGCGCGCCGGTCCAGTTGCCGTTGGAGGGATCGCCGGACGCCGCGCAGGCGGTGGCGTTGGCAGTTGCCCAGGTCAGGGTCGCCGTACCTCCCGGCTGAACCACGGTAGGAGTCAGGTTAAAGCTGCCGATGGTCGGCAGTGCGCCGTTTCCACTCAAACCGTTGCCGTTGTCAGCGGTACTGCAGGCAGACAAGGCAAGGCTGGCCAGTGCGATTGCGGCGAGCCCTTTCAATACAGTGGTCTTCATGGTCAGCATCCCGGGTATCCGTTGATTGTTCGATGACATTGGTTTCTGCTAGTCGATTACTGATGCGCGCCGGCGGTGATGATGAATTCGACGCGGCGGTTTTCCTGGCGCCCGGCTTCTGTTTTATTCGTCGCGACCGGCCGGGCTTTGCCGTAACCGACCGCCTTCAGCCGCGAGGCCTCGACGCCGTGGCTGGTCAGGTAATCCTTCACCGCATTGGCGCGGTTACGCGACAGCTTGAGGTTGGCGGCGGCCGAACCGATGCTGTCCGTATGGCCGGCGATTTGCGCGGTGACGTTCGGCTGGCTCCTCATGAAGTTCACCGCCTCGTCCAGCGTGCCGCTGGCACTTGGGCGCAGATGCGCGGAGTTGAAGTCAAACTCGAGATTGCGCAGCGTGACGGTCTGGCTCTCGATCACGCAGCCGTGTTCATCCACGCGCGCGCCGCGGATCGTGTTCGGGCACAGGTCGCGGTCATCGGGCACGCCGTCGCCATCCGAGTCCACGGCCTGCGCGGCGGGCGGTGGAACCGGCATTGGCACCACCTCGGCCGGAACCTGTACGTCCTTGATCACCACATGCTCCACCGGCAATACCCGGCCCAGGCTCACTTCCAGCGCCAAGCCCACGCGCCAGTCGTTGCGGCCGCCGTCGAAACGGTCGCGAATATAGCGGGCATCGCCGCGCAGGCGCGTCCAGGGGTTGCCGAACAGCGGCTGGGTGAAGCCGAGACCGGCGTTGTAGTACAGACTGGTTTTCTTGTCCGCCTTGGGCAGGACATCGTCATAAATCGCGCCGATTCCCCAGAGGAAGAACGGGTCGAACTGATCCTGCCGGCGGAAGCCCAGCTTCAGGTCGAGACCGCCGCCGCGCTGGTAGAAGTCCGTGGTGCCGGCCGCGCCGGTGTCCAGAATGCTGGTGAACGCGGTGATCTCGCCCGTCAGATACTGGGTGAGGGGCAGGCCCGCGCCTATGGTCCAGCCGGTGCCGCGCTTGGTGGTGCCACGCCGGGAATCCGGATGCAGATAATACCCGCCGACATAGAAGGTCGGCATGGGCTTGTAGGTGTAGTCAGTGCCCCCGCTCAAAGCGTCCGTGCCAGAACCCGTGTCCGCCATGGCGGCGCCGGCAAACAACAGCGCGGCCCCCGCTGAAAACACCGAGAAGATTCGTTTCGCGCTCATCGGACCAGTTCTCCACTTTGATATTGGGACAAAAGCTTTTTTAAACCATTCTCTTAAGCATCGATCGGCAAGCCGAAAGATGGTGTTTTTGCTTCCGGTAGGAACTATACAGGCTGGCGCCAAAAAAACCACTACTCCCCTGTGCATACAGGCCGTACCCGGTCAGATCAATCCGCGCTTCCGAAGCACCGACATTTTTCAAAACCTGGGCATCCGTTCGCTTCGCACGCCGCAATTCCTGATACACAAGCCACCCGCTCCGGCAGGTGATGTGGACTATCTTGTGTGTTTTAACCTACTTATATTTCAACAATATTATGTTTATACACATTTATCAACGCCGTTACCTGGAGAGCGGGTGCCGACACGGCGCTTGCTCGAAGAGCAATGGGGTGAATCAGGATTTCATGGACTGCCAGTGGCAGTCCATGCTGGCGAACGCCAAGCTGGGAGGCACCCGAAGCCCGCGACCAGCGCGAAGGTCGGCACCCCACCGCACGCTCCCGCTCCTGTTTTGCTGCGCAAAAACTCCGCGTCGCAGGCGGGTGGCGTTCAACTCTTTAATTTTCGGCAAAGCTGGTGAGTACGGAATTCTCTGCCTGGCCCGGATTCGCCGACGCTCATTTTTGC
>JBOICL010000054.1:0-3927 GCA_050740055.1 Stenotrophobium sp. | reverse complement strand
ATCACCATCTGAAAAGACGCCCTTGGCGTTAATAAAGTCGGGCAATCTGGCACAAGACCATCCGGAAGGCACTTCACTCACGCCACCAACTCCTCATTCATCTCCACCATCAGCCCATCCAGTTCCTTGCCAAACAGGCCCCAGGCCTTCTGCAAGCCGCCCTTGCTCGCCAGTTCCGCGTAGTCGAAATCCTCGCGCGCGATGCTGCAACTGCTGGCGATGTGTTCCTTCATCAGCCGCAGCCATTCGGTCTGTTCGGGTGTGAAGGCGGTGGCGCGCTTGCTGTTGTGGCGCCAGATCCAGTCGGCATAGCGCTTGTCCACGGTGTCGGCGAAGGGCTTGAGTTCCGCTTCCGCGCCGATGGCGAAACGCACCAGCGACACCAGATCGGTGAGCTGGCGGCGCAGGCTGGCGCCCTTGACCTGATGCTCCTGCACGCGGGCGTAGGCGCTCCACAATTTTTCGGTGGTGAGCATCAGCGGCGGACGTGCGAGCGCGTCGTGCAGTTCTTCGATCATCTGCACGGTGAGCGCGCGGCGCTGGTAGGGCTGGGCGTAGAAGAAGCTCAGTGCGGCAATCTCGTCCTTGTGCTGTGCGATGTAATCGGCGAAGCGCTGGATGACCTCGCGCGCCTGCTGCCCGGCCTGCTCGCTGAAAGCGGACAGGGTGACGGTGTCGGTGTTGAGGTGGTCGATGATCTGTTCGCGCTCGCGGCGGATGGCTTCGATGGTGTCGCGCAGTTCGGGCCGGTCGAACGGGGCGCAAGCGGCGAGCACGCGGGCGTTGCGTGCGGCGTCGATTTCCGGCGCGGTGAGGGTGTCGGCGCTGCGCGTGATGCCCGCAGCCTGCGCGGCAGCGAGCGCGTCGCGCTGGATGGCGTCGGGATCGAGGGCGGCGATGAGCGCCTTGCCGAGCTTTTCGGCCGGCATGCCGCCGCTGAGTTTCTCGATGCGCGCGCGCTGCTTGTCGTCGAGCTGCTTGCCGAGACGCACGAGGCGGTTGGCGAGGCTGAGCACGGTGTCGTCGTCGCGGTGGCCGAGGGCGATGCCTTGCAGCAAATCCTTGAGCGAGACGCCGGGTTTCTTTTCCAGCGGGCGCATCTCGGTTTTGATGGATTTTTCCACGCCGACGGCATCGATCAACACGAAGCGGCTCTTGGCGCCTTCCGCGCTGGCGGAGACGCGCTTGAGGGCATCGGCGTCGAGGCTGCGCACGCCGCGGCCTTTCATCTGCTCGTAATAGCCCTTGCTGCGCACGTCGCGCATGAACAGCAGCACTTCGAGCGGCTTTACGTCGGTGCCGGTGGCGATCATGTCGACGGTGACGGCGATGCGCGGGTGGTAGTCGTTGCGGAAGCTGGCCAGCACACCGTCGGCATCCTTCTCGCTGTAGGTCACTTTGCGGCAGAAGGCGTTGCCCTGACCATAGACCTCGCGCACGGTCTGCACGAGGTCGTCGGCGTGGCTGTCGGTCTTGGCGAAGATCAGGGTCTTGGGTGTTTCCTTGCGTGCCGGGAAAATCTGCGCCTCGACGGCGGCTTTCATGGCCTGGATGACGTGGCGGATCTGGCTGGGGTTGACCACGGAGCGGTCGAGTTCGCGGCCGCTGTAGACGGTGTCTTCCTCGGTCTGCGCCCAGCGCTTCCTGCGCGTCTCGCGTTCGCGGTGGTCCACCCATTCGCGGGCTTTCAGTTCCGCGCCTTTTTTTGTGATCTCGGTTTCGATCTCGTAAACGTCGTAGCCGACGTTGATGCCGTCGGCGACGGAATCCTCGTAGCTGTATTCGGCGACGATGTTCTCGTTGAAGAAGCCGAAGGTGCGTTTGTCGGGCGTGGCGGTGAGGCCGATGAGGAAGGCGTCGTAGTAGTCGAGCACCTGCTTCCAGAGGTTGTAGATGCTGCGGTGGCATTCGTCGATGACGATGAAATCGAATTCCTCGACCGGCACGGCGGGGTTGTAGCGCACGAGCTTCTGCTGGTTGGCGGTCTGCTGCACTTCGTTGAGCGACAGGTCTTCCGCCGACTCGTCCATCGGCTCGCCGGAGAGGATGGAATACATGCGCTGGATGGTGCTGATGCAGACTTGCGCGTGTGGGTCGATGGCCGGTGACGCCAGCCGCTGCACGTTGTACAGCTCGGTGAATTTGCGCGCGTCGTCGGGCGGCGTGTAGGCCATGAACTCCTGATGCGCCTGCTTGCCGAGGTTGCGCGTGTCCACCAGAAACAGAATGCGCTTGGCGCCGCCGAACTTGAGCAGGCGATAAATGGCGGTGATGGCGGTGAAAGTCTTGCCAGCGCCGGTAGCCATGTGGATCAGCGCGCGCGGTCGGTTCTGCGCCAGCGATTGTTCCAGCCCGGTGACGGCGCTGACCTGGCAATCGCGAAGGTTTTCGGCGGGCAGCGGCGGCATCTGTTCGGCGAGGCGGCGGCGCAGCGTGTCCGGCTGCGCGAGCCATAGCGCGAGTGTTTCCGGTTTGAAGAAATGGAAGATTTCGCGCGAGCGCGGCGCCGGGTCACGGCCGTCCGTAAAGCGGATGATCTGGCCGGTGGCCTCGAACAGGAAGGGTAGTGGCGTATTGTCTTTGCGCCACTTGAGCGTGGCGTTGGCGTAGCGTTCGGTCTGTGTTTCGTGGACGGTGAGTGCTTCGCCCGCCTCGTCGCGCTTGGCTTCGATGACGCCGACCGGCTGGCGGTTGACGAACAACAGGTAGTCGGCCGGGCCGGTGTCGGTCGGGTATTCGCGTACGGCGACGCCGGAACCGGCGCCGAAGTTGAGCGCCTTCATGTCCTGCACGAGCCAGCCCGCCTGTTGCAGGCGCTGGTCGATGATCTGGCGTGCGTGAGCCTCGGGTGTCATCCGCTTGAACCCGATGACCTGTAACCGCAACGGACAGCGTTGCGACGCAATGGACGCATGAATTCCCCTAAAACGCACCCGCCGTGCGCGTGTCGCTGCGGCGGGCATCCTGCTCGCAGCCTAGCACGGTCGATGAGCGTCACCCGCTCATGTGTTTGGGCGTGAATTAACTGTTATGTTTTATATTATATATTTTTATTTATTTAATAAATGTAAACTGCGTTGTCTGGCCTGATGTCCGGAGCGGGTGCACTACGTGACCGGAGATTGCCCTTGCACACTCAACGTTGACAACGCGAACAATAAAAACTGGAGCGCTGGCCGATGGTGACGCATTTGATCGGCGTCTTGCAGATCAGGCAGGGTTCACCCTCGCGGCCGTAGACAAACAGTTTCTGCTGGAAATAACCCGGCGCGCCGTCGGCGCCGGCGAAGTCGCGCAGCGTGGTGCCGCCCTGCTTCACTGCCTCGGCCAGCACTTCGCGGATTTTCTCCGCCAACACGGTGTATTGCCCGCGCGTGAGTCTGCCTGCGGCTTTCACCGGCCGGATGCCGGCGCGGAACAGGGCTTCCGCCGCATAGATATTGCCCGCGCCGACGACGACGTGGCCATCCATGATGAAGTTCTTCACCGCCGCGCTGCGGCTGCGCGACAGGGCGAATAAATAATCGCCGTTGAATGCTTCGCTGAACGGTTCCGGCCCCAGGTTTTCCAGCAGCGGATGCGTGGTTTCGTTCGCGGGCCACAGCAGCACCGCACCGAAGCGGCGCGGATCGTGGAAGCGCAGCAGGATTTTTCCGCCGAGTTCGATATCGACATGATCGTGCTTACGCAGCGCGGTGCCGGGCTTGAGCACGAGCAGGCGGCCCGTCATGCCAAGGTGGATGATCAGGCGGTCGCCGCTGGCGAATTCCAGCAGCAGGTATTTGCCGCGACGCGAAGTACCGGTGATTTTCTGGCCCGATATTTTCGCACCCAGATCGGGCGCAACCGGCCAGCGCAGGCGCGCGTCGCGCACCGTCACGCCAACGATCTTGCGGCCCAGCACGTGTGGTGCTATGCCGCGGCGGA
>JBOICL010000053.1:0-1343 GCA_050740055.1 Stenotrophobium sp. | reverse complement strand
GCGAGGAGCCTCAAGGTCACGAGGCCGGTGATTTATTCCTGCTTCCAGTCGCGAGATGAATTGCTGACGGCCCTGCTGGATCGTGAGGAACAGCGCCTTTTTTCAGGGGTGTTGTCTGCGTTGCCCTCGATGGCTGCCGTACGTAATCCGGAGCAATTGGTGATCGAAGGGTTCCAGGCCCTGCTCAAGGTGGTCTCGCAGAATCTCTATTCCTGGAAGCTTGTATTTGCGTCCAGCCCCGATCCTGCGGTGGCCGATCGTTTTGCCGGCGCGCGCAAGGCTGTCGCAAAAAAAGTTTCCACGCTCATGGGACCCGCGCTTCTGGTTGCGGGCACAAAAGATGTACGCCGCAAGCTGCCCGTGCTGGTTGAAATGTTCATGGCTGCAGGCGAGGGCGCCGTACGGGCCTTGTCTCAAAGCGACGGCAAATGGACACCCGAAGAACTTGGCGAGTTTGTCGGACGAATCGTATTCGCCGCGCTTCGTAAAGCGTGACGCGCGGCTTGCGGAAATTTCTCATCAGCCACAAGTAGTCGAGGATTCATCATGGCAACTGCTATTCGCACATCGCAGAACTCGAAGGTCAAGGCGCATGAAGATTACGGATTCTTTGGCCCGGACTCGCCGACCTGGAAGGTCTGGGCATATCCAACCGCGCTCACGATTGGCTTTCAGCGATCCGTTGTCGTTGAAGAGCTCGACCCGTTTTTGCTGGCCGCAGTCAACAGCAGTCGCCGCATTTACACCAATCCCAAGACTCGCTATGACCGCACCATCCGGTATTTCGCCACTGTCGCAGTGAGCGATGCGCGGAGTGCAATCACCGCGTCGGAAATGCTGGTCCGGGTTCATTCGAAGGCGGTCGGCATCGAGCCCGTCAGCGGAAAGCGTTTTGACGCCAATGATCCGGATTCGCAGCTATGGATCCATATGACCGGCTGGCATTCCGTGCTGAAGGCTTACGAAATGTATGGCCCCGGAAAGCTGTCGCCGGCAGACGAGGCGCGTTATTGGCAAGAGTGCGCAATCGCAGCGGAGTTGCAAACTTGCGCTCCGGCCGATGTGCCCCGCACGCGGGAAGGTGTCCGGAAATACTTTGAGGCCATACGGCCGCGGTTGGCCGCCTCGGAGATGACCCAGTCCACGATGAACTACCTGCTGGACGGCACGAAGGTTATTCATATGGACAAGCTGCCGTGGATTGCGCGGCCATTTGTCAAGATCACGGGCCTGTTCCTTCGGGCAGCGACCATCGCCACGATGCCCCGATATATGCGCAAACTCGCGGGCATACGCCAGTCCATCCTGATTGATAAAGCCATCGTGCCGGTGACACGTCTGGC
>JBOICL010000052.1:0-1172 GCA_050740055.1 Stenotrophobium sp. | reverse complement strand
AAATTCAATATAATTAAATTTAGTCGATATTTATAAACATCATTCAACCAGCTGACCGGCAGAGCGGGCACCGACACGGTGCTTGCCCGAAGGGCAATGGGTGCGGGAGGTGCCCGAAGCCCGTGACATTACGAAGGTCGGCACCCCGCCGCCCGCTCCCGCACCCGTTTTGCTGCGCAAAAACGCCGTGTCGCGGGCGGGTGCGCGTTCGAGGGCATGAAAAGAGATCGCTGTGATAACCTTCGCGCCCGTTTTGAAACCGCATTTTTCTGAAACATGGCGACTTACAAAGCACCTCTGCGCGAGATCGAATTCGTCCTCAACGATGTGCTCAAAGTGGAGCAGCTGTCGAAGCTGCCCGGCTTTGAAGACGCCACACCGGACACGCTCAGCGGACTCATCGAGGAAGCGGCAAAACTGATCGAGGAAAAGATCGCGCCGCTCAACGCCAGCGCCGACGCGCAGGGCTGCAAGCTCGCCAACGGCGAGGTCACGGTGCCCGCCGGCATGGCCGAAGCCTACAAGCTGTACTGGCAGGCAGGCTGGGTGTCACTGTGCAACCCCACCGAGTTCAACGGCCAGGGTCTGCCGTTCACGCTGTCGAAAGTGGTGGATGAGCTGCTGTGCTCCGGCAATGTCGCCTTCGCGCTGTATCCGGGCCTGACCATGGGCTGCTTCGAGGCGATCCACGCCACAGCCAGCGAGGAGATCAAGCAGACCTACCTGCCCAAGCTCGGTAACGGCGAGTGGACCGGCACCATGTGCATCACCGAGCCGCAGGCCGGCTCCGACGTCGGCGCCGCCAAGACCAAGGCCACGCCCAACAGCGACGGCAGCTACTCTATCGAAGGCGGCAAGATCTTCATCACCTCCGGTGAACACCGGATGGCGGAGAACATCATTCACTTCGTGCTGGCGCGCCTGCCCGACTCGCCGCCGGGCGTGAAGGGACTCTCCACCTTCGTTGTGCCCAAGTTCCTGGTCAACCAGGACGGCACGCTGGGCGTGCGCAACAAGCTGCAGTGCGCCGCCATCGAACACAAGATGGGCATCAACGGCTCCAGCACCTGCGTGATGCAATTCGACGGCGCGCAGGGCTGGATGGTGGGCGCGCCCAACACCGGCATCCAGAACATGTTCGTGATGATGAATCTCGCGCGCATCCTGGTCGG
>JBOICL010000051.1:0-1719 GCA_050740055.1 Stenotrophobium sp. | reverse complement strand
GATTGAAATGATCTTGATGATTGTTTTATAATACTATATATAATTATATATAGTAAATCTAATATCTCATAGCCGCTACAGGTTTGAGACAGAGCGGGTGTATACACGGTGCTTGCCGAAGGGCAATGGGGTGCAGGAGGCAACCGAAGCCCGCGACCAGCGCGAAGGTCGGCACCCCACCGCCCGCTCCCGCGCCCGTTTCGCTACGCAAAAACACCGTGTCGCGGGCGGGTGCCGCTCAGGCGCGATGCACCACGCGAAAAACCAGCATTCCGCCCAGCATCGCGGCGATAAACAGTGCGATGTTGGCGCTGCCGCTGACCAGGTCGACGATGCCTGGGCCGGGGCAGATGCCGACCATGCCCCAGCCGATGCCGAAGATTGCGGCGCCGGCGAGCAGGCGCCGGTCGATGGCGGTGCTCACCGGCAGGCGGAAGCGGTCATCGAGCAGCGGCTTTTCGCGGCGAAGAACCAGCGGAAACAAGAACCAGCTGACCAGCAGCGCGCCGCCCATGACCAGCGCCAGCGCCGGGTCCCAGTGGCCGGTCACATCGAGGAAGCCGATGACCTTGGCTGGATTGATCATGCCGGAGATGGCCAGGCCCAGGCCGAACAGGATGCCGCTGGCGAGTACCGCGAGGTGGCGCTTCATGACGCGACTCCGAAGACGTGGCGGATGAGATAAACCGTGATGCCGGCGCAGAGCATGAAGGTCACGGTGGCTGCGAGCGAGCGCGGCGAACGCCGCGACAGTCCGCAGACGCCGTGGCCGCTGGTGCAGCCGTTGCCCAGGCGCGTGCCGTAGCCGACCAGCAGACCGCCGACGATGGTGAGGGCTACGCCGGCCTGCGGCTCGATCCTGAGCGGTGCGCGCGTCAGCAGCATCCAGATCAGCCCGCCGAACAGCAGGCCCGCGAGGAACAACCAGCGCCACAGACGGTCACCGCCGCTCGCGCCGAGCAGGCCGCCGCTGATGCCGCTGATGCCGGCGATGCGGCCGCTGCTCCACAGCAGCAGAACGGTGGCGACGCCGATCAACAAGCCGCCGGCCAGTGCCAGCGCAAGATCGTGGGGATTGATGATCATGCGCTTGCTCTCCCGCAGGCGAGATTGGCCGATACCGCGATGTCCATGAGCCTGGGATCGGGCAGATGCAGGTTGGCCATCAACTGCGCATATTCCCCTGCGGCTTTGATTTGCAGACGCGGATTGTGGCGCCGCTCCTCGCCAATGCTGCTCACCGTCCAGCCCTTGTAGTCGTGCGCCGGATACACCCGCGTGTCGTCCGGCAGTTTTAACAGCTTGTTGAACAGGCTGTCGTACTGCTGGCGCGCGTCGCCGTTCTGGAAATCTGTGCGGCCGGTGCCGCGGATCAGCAGGGTGTCTCCGGTGAACACCATCGCCGGCCCGCCTTGCTCCAGCACGAAGCTGTACGAGTCGTCTGTGTGTCCCGGTGTGTACAGCGCGCGCAGCCGCAGGCTTCCCAGTTCGATCATCTCGCCATCGTGCACGCGGCTGGTCGCGCATTCGGTCCGGGCCTGCGCACCGATGGTCGTGATGCAGCCGGTCTGCTCGCGCAGCGCGCCCAGCGCGGTGATGTGGTCGGCATGGACGTGAGTATCGAGCGCACGTTCCAGTTTCAGATCCAGTTCGCGCAGTAGCTGCAGGTAGGCGGGAATGTTTTCGCGCACCGGATCGATCAGCAGCGCGCGGCCCGCA
>JBOICL010000050.1:0-1219 GCA_050740055.1 Stenotrophobium sp. | reverse complement strand
GCGCAACGCATCGAACGTGAAGAGCGCGGGCTTTACATCCTGTACACGCCCTAAGCCGGGCGAGCTTTTGTATTTCTGAGTCCGTCCCGCGGTTCGTCAGAATGGATCATCGGCGCGGAACCGGATGTTTCCGGGCGCCCATTCCGGCCCCATGAAAATCCAGCCGAGCTTGTTGCGCAAACCTTCTGCATGCCAGGCCTCGCGCAACAGATGCGCGAGTTCGTGGAAGATGACCTTGAAGATATTGTGGGTGTGAATGTTGTGCACCAGCCCGTATTTCACCGGCACTTCGGCCAGTTCCGGCTGAAACGTGCCGAACAGCTTGTCCCAGATGATCAGGATACCGGCGTAGTTGCGGTCGATGTAGAGATCGTTGCTGCCGTGATGCACACGGTGATGCGAAGGCGTGTTCATGAATTTCTCCAGCACGCCCAGCTTGCCGATGGTCTCGGTGTGGATCCAGAACTGGTAGAGCAGGCTCACGCCCGCCTGCACCACGATCGCGAGCGGGTGGAAGCCGATCCAGGCCAGCGGCAGCCAGTAGATGAAGCCGTAGGCCGGCTCCAGCATGGACTGGCGCAGCGCGGTGCCGAGGTTGTAGTGCTCGCTGGAGTGATGGTTGACGTGCTCGCTCCAGAACAGGCGCACGCGGTGCGCGGCGCGGTGGTAGCAGTAATAGCAGAAGTCGTCGGCGAAAAACAGCAGCACCCAGGTCCACCACCTGAGCGGCGAAAGGTCGAACAGCCGGTGCTGGTAGACCTTGAAGAACAGCCAACCGGAAAATCCCGCGCACAGCGCCATCATCACCAGCTTGATCACGCCGAGCGCGATACTCGTCCAGTAGTCGCGCCACTCGTAGCCGCGCAGGCCGGCCAGCCGCGGCGAATGCCGCAGCGTCCACAGTTCCACGCCAATCAGAATCAGGAAATACGGGATTGCGGCGATCAGCATGTAGCGCGCCAGCCAGTCGAGTGTGTACATCTCGCCCTCCGGGGCCGCCCCGTGCGTTGCGCGGCGGCCATGTTTGCCAGTCGCGCAATTATGCGCTCACGCGGCCGGTTCGATTACCGCCGCAGGCACGGCCACATCGGCCTCGCGCGTCCATTCCGGCGGCGCCCACAGGTGCTTGAGGCGCAGCGCCAGCACACCCGGCCGCAGCACGTCACGCCACATGGCCAGAAACTCGTGGAAGTTCAGCGTCAGCAGGTTGTAGCTGTTT
>JBOICL010000049.1:0-7208 GCA_050740055.1 Stenotrophobium sp. | reverse complement strand
GCCATGTTCGGCGCGGCGACCTTGATCATCGCGATCTCCTTGGCCGCGACCTTGTTGCCGACGGTGTCCATCATGTATGCGGCTTTCAAGGTCAGCAGCCGCGCAGAGTCGATCAGGATACGCGACTCAGCGATGCGCTCCAGCGTCACCGTCTGCGCCGCTACCGGCTTGCCGAAGGCGACGCGCGACAGCGAGCGCTTGCACATCTTCTCCAGCGCGCGTTCGGCCAGGCCGATCAGGCGCATGCAGTGATGGATGCGGCCGGGACCGAGTCGGCCCTGCGCGATCTCGAAGCCACGGCCCTCGCCGAGCAGGATATTGGACGCCGGCACGCGCACATTCTCGAACAGCACCTCGCCGTGACCGTGGGGCGCGTCGTCGTAGCCGAACACCGGCAGGTGACGCAGGATCTTCACGCCCGGGGTGTCGCGTGGCACCAGAATCATCGACTGCTGGCTGTGGCGGCTGGCGTTGTTCGGGTCGGTCTTGCCCATGAAGATGAAAATCTTGCAGCGCGGATCGTTGGCGCCGGAAGACCACCACTTGCGGCCGTTGATGACGTAGTGATCGCCGTCCCTCTCGATACGGCTGGAGATGTTGGTGGCGTCTGACGAGGCCACCTCCGGCTCAGTCATGCAGAAGCAGGAGCGGATTTTTCCTTCCAGCAGCGGCTCCAGCCACTGCTTCTTCTGCTCGGCGCTGCCGTAACGCTCCAGCACTTCCATGTTGCCGGTGTCGGGCGCCGAGCAGTTGAAGATTTCCGGCGCCCAGATCACTCGTCCCATGATCTCGCACAGAGGCGCGTATTCCAGATTGCTGAGACCGGCGCCGCGTTCGGATTCCGGCAGGAATAGGTTCCACAGTCCGGCAGCTTTCGCCTTGGCCTTCAACTCCTCCATGATCCGGGTCGGCTGCCAGCGGTCGCCCTCTGCGACTTCCTCCAGAAATTTGTTCTCGTTGGGGTAGACGTGCTGGTCCATGAACGCGTTCAGTCGCGCCATCAGGTCCTTGGTTTTTTGCGAATACTCGAAATCCATCGTCAGCTCCTCATGTTGGCTGCTCACCGGCTCATTGCCGGCCCAAAATTTTCTCTACCTGCTGCCAGCCCAGATCGGCCAGCGGACCGGCGGCCTCGCCCATCGCCTTGGCTTGCGCGCTGGCGGCGGTGCCGTCCTTCACGCGTCCGGCGATGCCCTGCAGGATCGCGCCGAGGCGAAACAGGTTGTAGGCCATGTAGAAATCCCAGTGGCTGGCATCAATCGGCGCACGCCCGGTGCGCTTGCAGTAGGCGGCGACATGTTCGGCTTCGGACGGAATGCCCAGTTCCGCCAGCCTAGCGCCGGCGAGTCCGCGGAACACGCCCTTGGGGATGTGCCAAGTCATGCAGTGATAGGAGAAATCCGCCAGCGGATGCCCCAGCGTCGACAGCTCCCAGTCCAGCACCGCCAGCACACGCGGCTCGGTGGGATGGAAGATCATGTTGTCGAGGCGATAGTCGCCGTGCACGATGCGGGTCTCGTCTCCGGCCGGAATATTTTTCGGCAGCCACAGCATCAAGTTCTCGAAGGCCTCGATCCGCCTGGTCTCCGATGCGCGATACTGCTTGCTCCAGCGCGCGATCTGCCGCTCGAAATAATTGCCGGGCTTGCCGTAATCGGCCAAGCCGATTGCCGCGTAGTCGACCTTGTGCAGCGCCGCGATCACGCGGTTCATCTCTGCGAAGATCGCGCCCCGCTGCGCAGGTGTCATACCGGGCAGCAACGGGTCCCACATCACACGGCCGTCGACGCAGTCCATCACGTAGAACGCGGTGCCGATCACGGCATCGTCTTCGCACAGCACGTGCGTTCTGGCCACTGGCACGTCGCTGTCGCGCAGCGCGGTGATCACCGCATATTCCCGATCCACCGCATGTGCCGACGCCAGCAGCTTGCCGGCTGGCTTGCGGCGCAGCACGTAATTCTTTCCCGGCGTCATCAGCTTGAAGGTCGGGTTCGACTGTCCGCCCTTGAACTGCTCCACTGTCATCGGGCCGCTGAAGCCCGCAACCTTGTCCTTGAGATAGGCATCGAGGCGCGCGACATCGAATTGCTGGCGTGCATCAACCGGTTTGGTGCCGCTGAAATCCTGGCTCACGTTCGATCCTCGTTCGGGTTCAAGGCATGGGATTGGTCGGCAAACGCTCCTCAAGGATATCGCGCATGCGCGACTCGATGGCGCTCTTGATGTTGCCGTGCGGCAGCACGTAGAACCGGCCAGCCTTCACTGCCTCCATCGTGATCCGCGCAACATCAGCCGCGGACAGCTTGCCCGACTGCAACGCCTTGCGCACGCGATCTTCGTAAGGCTTGGCCAGCGGATTGCCCGCCGCCAGTTCAGTCGGGCGGTTACGTCCGGAATCACCAATGCCGGTATTGACGAAGGCCGGACACAGTACTGATACACCAATCTCGGACTTGGCCAGACGCAGTTCATGATGCAGGCACTCCGACAGCGTCACCACACCATGCTTGCTGACGCAGTAGACACTCGATGCCGGCACCGACAGCAGGCCGGCGACCGAGGCGGTGTTGACCACATGGCACTCACCGCCCTGCCTGAGCATGCGCGGCACAAAGCTGCGGATGCCGTGCACCACGCCCATCAGGTTGACGCCGAGCGTCCACTGCCAATCCTCAAGCGTCGTGGTCCAGATCGGCCCGGCGACGGCGATGCCCGCGTTGTTGAACAGCAGATGCGCCGCGCCGAAACGTTCATAGGTCTCCCGCGCTACCCGCTCGACTTCCGCAGCGTTGGCGACATTGCATTTGATCAGCAGCGTTTGTGCTCTATGCGGCCGCAGCAGTTCGTCAGTGGCGCGCAGGCCTTTCTCATCCACGTCTGTCATCACCACGCGCATGCCTTCCTGCCCGCAGAGTATCGCCAGTTCGCGGCCGAAGCCGCTGGCGGCGCCGGTGATCACCGCGACCTTATCCCTCAATACCTTCATCGAATTCTCCTGACGAATATGCTCATTAAAAACTCGTGAGAGTCACGGTGTGCGCCGTTCGCGACGCTAGATCCCTGCTTCGCAGGGGCCCTCCACGCTGCTCACGTCGCTACCGCTCCCTTGTCCTTGAATTGTTTCATTCACTGCGCTCCGCTCAGGCGGTGAGGTAGCCGCCGTCCACCACGAGGCTGGCGCCGGTGGTGTAGCTGGCGGCCGGTGAAACCAGGTACAGCACCGCACCGGCCATCTCGTCCGGCGCGGCGACGCGGCGCATCGGCACATGCGCCATCGCCTGCTTGAGGATCGCCTCGTTCTTGACCAGCGCCGCGGCAAACTTGGTATCGGTGGCGCCCGGCAGCAGCGCGTTGACGCGTACGCCGATGCCGGCGCATTCCTTGGCGAAGGCCTTGGTCATGGAAATCACCGCCGCCTTGGTGATCGAGTAGATGCCCTGGAAATCACCGGGAATCACGCCGTTGATCGAGGCGACGTTGACAATGCTGCCTCCGCCGTTCTTCTTCATCAGCTTGGCGCCCAGCGCGCACATGAAGAAATAGCCGCGGATGTTGACGTCGACGGTTTTCTGGAAGGCGCCGAGATCGGTGTCGATGATCGGTCCGAAGTAGGGATTGGCCGCAGCGTTGTTGACCAGGATGTCGAGGCGGCCGTGTGTGGTCTCGATTTCGGCAAAGACGTTCTGCACCTGCTCCATCTCGCCGATATGGCAGGCGCGCACTTCCGCCTTGCCGCCGGCGGCGCGGATCGACTCGGCGACTTTTTCGCAGTCCACTGCCTTGCGGCTGGAGACAATCACATGCGCGCCGTGCGCCGCGAGCGTCCTGGCGACGGCCTCGCCGATGCCGCGGCTGGCGCCGGTCACCAGCGCGATCTTGCCGCTGAGGTCGAATAGTTTGCCGGGATCATTCTTGTTGCCCATGCGATAGTTGCTCCATTCAGCGATAAGTGATGACTTGTTGCGCACGCCCGCTCTGCTCCAGATGGGCATGGCCATTGAGCGTGCTGAGCGTGACCCGGCCGCTCCGGTGCAGCAGCTTGGGGGCGGAACTGCTGACGAGAGTCCAGGTCAGCGCCGCAACCTGATGATCGGGAAAACCAAGCAGGTGCTGGCAGATGGCGGCGATGGGGCCGCCGGAGGTGAAAACGATGACGTTGCCATCGCCGTTCATCTGTTCGGCCAGGTTTGAAAGAGTGCCGACACAACGGTTGCGAAATGCGGGCCACGGCTCACGGTAGTCGCTGTCATGACCGCCACCCATCCAGCGCCGCATGGCCTGATCGAACAACTGCTGAAACAGCTGTTGCGGTCTATCGATCTTCGTTATCCACTGGCGCACAGCGCCCGGTTCGGAAAACTCCGGCCGACTGCGCAGTAACACGTCGTCGTGGTCGTATTCGTCAAACCCAGGCTCTGTCTCACAGGCTCCACCTAGCTTCAAGGCAGCGGGAAGCGCCGAGAGGCAAGACTCCGCGGTCTGACGGTGGCGTCGCAGGCTACCGGCGATGGCACGACTGAAGGACAGACCGCTGGCACCCAGCCAGCCGCCGAGTAAGCGTGCCTGCTCGGCTCCCAATTCGGAGAGCCGGTCATAGTCCTTCGCGCCGAATGACGCCTGACCATGCCGAACGAGGTAAATCTGTCCCATGTCGCGTCGAAGCCGATGCCTGAGTTGCGATGAGGTTAGGTGTCTCCATAGAATCAATCAAATGAATAGTTTTAATTTCAAACCATAAGTCCCGTGCATCTTAATCGGATAGACCTCAATCTCTTCGTGGTGCTGGACGCGATCTACACCGAGGGCGGCATCACCAAGGCCGGCCACAAGCTGCACCTGACGCAGCCCGCGATCAGCCACGCGCTGGCGCGTCTGCGCGAGATGTTTGATGACCCGCTGTTTGAACGTGAGGGCCGCGCCATGGTGCCGACACCGCTGGCGCGGCGCATGATCGAACCGCTGCGCCGCACGCTGCGCGATCTGGAGATCACGCTCAACGAAGCCAGTCACTTCGAACCCGCCTCGACGCAGAAGCGCTTCACCCTAGCTGTCCGTGACGTGCTCGAGGCGACACTGCTGCCGGCGTTCATGCAGCGCGTCACCGCCAGTGCGCCGCAGATCGAGATCGCCGTGGTCCGCGCCGACCGCCGCGCGCTGGAATCGGAACTCGCCACCGGCACCATCGATGCCGCGATGGACGTGCTGCTGCCGCTGTCTGACAGCATCCACCGCACGCGCGTGGCGCTGGATCCGCTGGTGGTGGTGGTGCGCAAGGGCCACCCGCTGACGCGCAAGAAACTCGACCTGCCGGGCTACATCAAGCAGGACCACATCCTGGTTAGTTCGCGCCGCAGCGGTCCGGGGTTGGAGGATGTTGAACTCGGCCGGCGCGGCCTGCAACGCCGTATCCGCCTGCGCTGCCAGCATTATTTCTCGGCCTGTCGCGTGGTCAGCCAGACCGACCTGATGCTAACCATGCCCGAGGGCTATGCGCGCATCGCCAACCAGTTTTATGGCAATCGGATTCTGCCGCTGCCTTTCGCCATGCCGACGATGGACGCCTGGCTTTATTGGCACGCCAACGTCGAGAATGAGCCCGCCAATCGCTGGCTGCGCGAGCAGCTGATCCAGTCGTTCGAGAAATAGCCTACATCGGGCTATAACGAAACATCTGGCGCGGTGACCATTTAGTCCTAATATAAACAACAAAAGTGCGGAATCAGGAGGGAAAAATGTCTGCATCAAGGCATGGCGGCATCAAGGGTCATCCGGATGCAAGCCGCCGGACGCTTGCGGTCATTTCTCTGCTGGCCGTTGCCAGCCTTAACGCCTGCGGCAGGAGCACGGCACCTGCAACCGACACTACGACAGGGTGCGCGGCACCGGCCAGCACCGGCGGGGTCCAGTCGCTATATACGGGCCCTGGCCAGCGTCCGGGGCCGGACATCCTTTACCAACCGCTGGCCGACGCGCCGGAGATGCAAAACACTGGCGTCTGGCAGGCGCCGCCGATCCTGGTATCCGGCGCCAGTGCCTACCGCTGCGGCGAGTTCCTGTACCAGGACTTTCTCTACGACGATCACGGCGCCAAGGAACTGCCCGATCCCACCGACCCGCTGCTGCTGTCGCTGCAGGCGATTGAAAACGGAAATACCGGAGCGGCATCGGCTGCTTCGATTTTTGCCGTACCCAACGGCACCTACACCTATCCAACCGCCGCCGGCTATGCCGGCAACGCCGCCGACCTGGTGGAGTTCCGCGTCAAGCCGCTGACGGACGCCACCGCTTTCCGCGTAACGCTGAACACGCTGATCGACCCGGCGCTGACCGGCTTCACCCTCGCTCTCGGCGGCACGCCCGGCAGCAGCGTCGCCTGGCCGCATGGCGCCAACGTCAGCAGCCCGGCGGCGATGTTCCTTACCGTGCACGGCACCACCGCCGAGCTGCTCAAGGCCGACGGCAGCACCGTTGCCGGCGGCGCTCCCACCGTGACCATTGACCTGCCGCGCCGGCAATACACGGTGCTGGTGCCGCACGGCGCTTGGAACTCGGCCGGACAGGTCGTGCGCATGGCCCTGGGCGTTGGCCTGTGGGATGCCGCCAATAATCGATACCTGCTGCCCGGCGCCATCGCCAGCGCCACTGCTCCGGGCGGAGCGGGGCTGGCCGCGAAACCAGCGGCGTTTTTCAACCTCGCCTTCCGCTACAACACGCAGGAGCCCTTTCCCGACGTGGCGGGACTGAGCAATGCCGCCAACGCCGTGGCGCTCAACCCGGCCTGGTGGCGCGACTCGGCACAGGGCGCGACGCTGGCCAGCGGCGACATCAGCGCCTTCTACGCCAATGTTGATTTCGGCAAGCTGGCCGCGGGCGTCAACGACGACATGCCGGGTCAGCCCGATGGCGTGCCGCAAAGCGGCCCGATGGACCGTATCCTCGCCAGCCATTTTGAAACCGCGCAGGGACTGGATTTCTCGAAGATGTGCTCCAGCAGCGCCGGCTGCATCGGCGAATACCTCGGCCGTTTGCAGCCTTATGCCATCTACGTTCCCAAGGGCACGCCGCCGCCCGGCGGCTGGGGTCTGACCCTGAGCTTTCCCCTCATAATTTGGTGTAAACCTCTTTTCACTCAGTGAGTTGAGGAGTAGCTTCACGGGAAAACGGCGCTTGGAAGTGCGCGCATGGCACGGCTTGTAACTCTGGTG
>JBOICL010000048.1:0-5701 GCA_050740055.1 Stenotrophobium sp. | reverse complement strand
CTTTCGCGCGTCAGCTTGAGGCTGGCATCCGCGAGGTCGAGCGCCTTCTGTTGCGCCGCCAGGTGCTCGGCATCGTGATCCAGCGCCGAGAGCACGTCCGCGACCTGTCCAAAGGACTGCAACACGGTCTGCTCGTAGTCCGCCAGCGCGGCGTGCATGGCGTCGATGCTGCCGCGGCGCTGCGCACGCAGGGTGCCGCCGTCGAACAGCGGCGCGGTGAGGCCGGTGCTGAGGCCCCAGGCGACATTGGTGGCGTCGAACAGGTGCGACAGCGAGGTGGACTGCGGCCCGGCCGAGGCGCTCAGGCCGATCTGCGGATAGAGATGCGAAGTCGCCACGCCGACCGCAGCGGTGGCGGCGTGCAACTGCGCCTCAGCGGCGAGGATGTCGGGGCGGCGGTGGGCCAGTTCCGAGGGCAGGCTCAGCGGCAGTGTCTGCGGCAGCCGCAGTCCGTCGAGATCGAAATCCGGCGGCGTCCAGTCCGCCGGCGCGCGGCCGGCGAGGATGGATAGCGCATGCTGCGCCACGTTCAGCTGCTGGCGCAGCGGCGGCAGCAGGGTTTCGTCGCCTGCCAACTGGCTCTGCGCGCTGAGCACATCCACGCGGGTAGCCGATCCGGCCGCCTGTGCCGTCTGCACCAGTGCGACGTTCTTCGCATCATCGTCCAGCAGTGCCTGGGTCGCGGCGATGCGTGCGCGGGCAGAGGCGATGGCCAGTGCCTGACGCGCGACGTTGCCGGTCAGGCTCAGGTAGGCCGCCTGCAACTGGCAGGCGGAATAGTCGGCCAGCGCCTGCTGCTGCTCCACCGCGCGCCGCTGGCCGCCGGTGTAGTCGAACAGGTAGCTGACGCTGGGGCCGATGGAGAAATAGGTGAACGCGGGAATGACCTGCGGCCCGCTGAACTGCGCGCCGTATTTTTCGCGGCCGGCGCCGGCGTTGAGACTGGCCTGCGGATACAGGCCGCCGCCGCTGGCGTTGACCGCTTCCTGCGCCTGCGCCAGCGAGGCCGTGGCGGCTGCGAGGCTGCGGTTGCCAGACAGTGCTTGTTTCATCGTTGCATCCAGCGCCGGAGATTCGAACAGCGTCCACCAGTCCGTGGCGGGGTTCTGTCCCGGCACAAGCTGCTGGCCGCTGCCGCCGGACAGGTTGGACAGCGGTTGCGCGGTGTAGGCACGGGTGGCCGGAGCCTGCGGGCGCGCGTAATCCGGGCCGACGCTGCACCCGGCCATCAGCAGCGCAAGTACGGGGGCCGATGCCGCAGTGAAAATCCTATTCGATGGCGACATGCGGCGCGTCCTCTTTGCTGCTCTGTTTGCCGATCCGCACCATCAGCAGCAGGGGCATGGTCAGCAGGGTGAGAATGAACATCAGCTGGAAATCGTCGAGATAGGCCACCATCGCGGCCTGGGCGGTGACGGCGGCGTTGACCGCGGCTGTGCCGGCGTGCGTCGCCAGTTGCGCGGCCAGGTGCGGGTCATGCGCGACGAGGTTGTAGGGCGAGATGTGTTCGGCCAGCGTCGAATGCACGACTTGGGTATTGCTGGTCAGCAGCGCCTGCAGTCCGGAAATGCCTACGCTGCTGCCGATGTTGCGCGTCAGGCTGAACATGGCCGCGCCCTCGTTGCGCAGGGCGGGGTCCAGAGTGGCAAAGGTCAGTGTCGCCATCGGCACGTAGGCGATGCCGGTGCCCAGACCCTGGAAGATGCCGGACCAGAACACCGGGCCGCCGTCCATGGTGATGTCGAAGCGGGTCATCTGCCACATCGACACTGCGGTGAGCGCGAAGCCGATGCCGATGATGATGCGCGCGTCGATGCGCCCGACCATGCGTCCGACGATCATCATCGCCGCCAGCGAGCCGATGCTGCGCGGCGCGGTAAGCAGGCCGGCCTCGAATACCGGGTAGCCCATCAGGTTCTGCAACAGCGGCGGCAGCAGCGCCAGCGTCGCGAAGATGACGATGCCGACCACGAAGATAAAGACGTTGCCGGTCAAGAAATTCGCGTCCTTGAACATCGACAAACGGATGAAGGGATTGCGGTTAGTTGCCGAGTGCACCAGGAACAGGTACAGCCCCAGCCCCGCGACCGTGGCCTCGATCCAGATTTCCGTGGAGCCGAACCAGTCCTTGAGCGAGCCGCGGTCCAGCATCAGTTGCAGCGCGCCGATCGCCAGGCTCAGCAGCGCGAAGCCGGTGAAGTCGAAACGCGAACGGCGCGTCTCGCCCTTGGGCAGGAAGGCCACTACGCCGAGAAAGGCGAGGATGCCCAGCGGCACGTTGATGTAGAACACCCAGCGCCAGCTGTAGTTGTCGGTGAGCCAGCCGCCGAGGATCGGCCCCAGCATCGGTCCCAGCAGCACGCCCTGGCCCCAGGCCGCCATGGCGCGGCCGTGCTGCTCCGGCGGATTGATGTCGAACAGCACCGCCTGTGACATCGGCACCAGCGCCGCGCCGGCCACGCCCTGCAGCAGCCGGAACAGCACGATCTGCGGCAGCGTCTGCGCCATGCCGCACAGGGCCGAGGCGATGGTGAATCCAACGACCGAGACCATGAACAGCCGCTTGCGGCCGAACTGGCCGGCGAGCCAGCCGGTGAGCGGCGTCATGATCGCGGCGGCGACGATGTAGGAGGTGAGCACCCAGGTCATCTGGTCCTGGGTCGCGGACAGCGTGCCCTGCATATGCGGCAGGGCGACATTGGCGATGGTGTTGTCCAGCGTCTGCAGGATCGAGGTCAGCATCACCGTGACGGTGATCATGCCGCGGTTCAGCGCCGGCTTGCCCGCCGTTGATGCGGCGCTGTTCATTGCGTGGCGGCGGTGCGCTGTCCAGACTGTTTGCGGTCAGCGCCGGTATCCACTTCGACGGTCGCGCTCAGGCCGGCGTGCATGGGCAAGCCGGGATCGGGATTTTCCAGCTCCAGCCGCACCGGCAGGCGCTGCACCACCTTGACCCAGTTGCCGGTGGCGTTTTCCGCAGGCAGCGCCGCGAACTGCGAGCCAGTGCCCGGTGAAATGCTGGCCACGCGCGCCTTGAAGGTCTTGCCGGAGTAGGTGTCGATCTTCACCGTCGCTGGCTGGCCTGCGCGCATATGCGTGATCTGATCTTCCTTGAAATTCGCCTCCACCCAGACATCGCGGCTGGAGATCAGCGCGAACACCGGGCTGGCGGCGTTGATGTAGTCGCCGACCTGCAACTGTTCGACCTTGGCGACGATGCCGTCGCCGGGCGCGGTGATCGTGGCGTAGGACAGGTTGAGCTTGGCGCGGTCTAGTTCGGCTTGCGCTTCCTGCACCAGCGGATGCTGATCGGGATCGATGTCTGGGTTGCCGCCGAGCATGGTCAGCACGCTGGCGAGCTGCTGCTGCGCCGAAACCACCTGCTGGCGCGCGGTCTCGAGCGCGTGCTGGGCCTGGTCGAATTGCGCCTGCGAGGAAATGCCCGAGGCGAGCAGGGTTTTCTGGCGCGCATATTCCTTCTGGCGGAAGGCGAGGCTGTCCTGCGCCGAGCGCAGGGCTGCCTGCTCCTGGCGATAGGTCGCTTTTCCGGCGCCGATCTGCAGCCGCACGCTGCCGAGTTTGGCTTCCGCCGCGCTTACCGCGATGCGGAACGGCTGGTCGTCGAGCCGGAACAGCACGTCGCCGCGGCGCACGCGCTGGTTGTCGCGCACGTCGATTTCGCTGACGCGGCCGGCGACATTGCTGCTGATCGAGGCCTGCGCAGCCTGCACATAGGCGTCATCGGTGGATATGTAGCGCCCGCCGGTGATCCAGTAGTAGAGAGCGCCGGCAGCGACAATCAGGATGCCGAGAAGCATCAGTGGCAGGCGCAGGCGTTCGCCGCGCGTGGGTGTGCTGTCCGTGGAGTCCGCGGTGACGGCCGGGGAGGGAGTGCTCATGGAGTAGCCTTTTTCTTGCCGCGGCGCGCAGGGCGCCGCATGGCGGAAGATGGGATGGGGGGGGCTGGCGCAGGTTTTGCGGCCGCGGAGCCGCCGGTCAGCGCGGCGAGATTGGCGTGTACGCGTCCTAGCAGCGCGATCAGCTGCTCGCGTTCCGCGGCAGACAGGCCGGACAGGGCGGCGGCGCGCGCACGATCGGCGATGCGCCAGATTTCCTTCACCACTGGCAGCGCCGCCGATTTCATGTACAGGCGCCGCGCGCGGCGGTCGGCCGGGTCGGCCTGGCGCTCGATCCAGCCGTCGCGCTCCATGCGGTCGAGGATGCGCACCAGGGTCATCGGATCGGTATCGGTGAGATAGGCCAGCTGCACTTGGGTGACACCCTCGTGACGCTGCAGGTAGATCAGCACCTTGCACTGCGCCAGGGTCAGGTCGAGGCCGGTGGCTTCGCGCTCGAAATTGAGCGAGGACAGGCGCGAAACATCCTTGAGCAGGAAGCCGAAATTGCGGAAATGGTCCATGACAGAGCGTGCCGGTTTATCGTAACTTTTAATATTATATCATTTGATATTATTTACTTGCAAGAACCTGCGACGTGCGGCCGGCAAGCGGGCAAAAAAAAGGGGCGCCGCAGCGCCCCGGAAAATCCTGTGCGAAGTTTTACGGTTTCAGCAGCCGAGCAGAGTGAGTTTGATCGGCCCGTCGCTGGTGACCTTGAGCTTGGCGTTGCAGTCAACGTGTGCACGCGCCGGGTCGATGGTGGCGGCGGTGATGTTGGTAGCGGTGATGTCGAGTACATCCGCCATAGGTGTCGCCGGCGCCACGCCCCAGGTCTGGGTCTGGCTCTCGTAGGCGAACGGTGCGATGGCCCCGCCCTGCAGCACACCCGCGCCTTGGCCCACGCCGGAAGGCGTGGGGTCGCCGATGCCGAAACCCTCCGAGCGCACGTCGATCGTGCCCAGCGGGTTGCTGCCGCTGCTGTTGCGTAGCGCAATCCCGGAAACCCAGTAAGCATGGCCGGCGGCGGTGCCGACATCGGCGAAATCCATGGTCGGGTTGTAGACGTAAGTGACATGCGGCGGGTCGTAGTCGATGCCGATCTTGCCGAGGAAATCCGCGGCCGGCTGGTACTCGTCGTTGGACGCCAGCGCCAGATGGTCGGAGGTCAGGAATAGGTCGAATTCATAGCGGTAGCCCAGCGTGCCGAAGGTATTGGCCTGGGTCTGCGCGCCCAGTACCGGTACCAGTTCATCCTCCGCGCCATCCCAGATCAGGAAAGGGATATTGCGCACCGACGCGAGCATCGCATTGGTGTTGGACTGCGCGCCGCCCGGTTCTGGCGGCACCGGCGGCACCCAGACACCTTGGCCCGGCGGCCCGACCGTGGGCTGCGCCCTGCCGAACAGGTCCGGGAACTGCGTGGCGAACTTGTAGGTGGCGTAGCCGCCCATCGAGTAGCCGGCGATGGCGGTGTCGGCGGGCTTCAGCGGGAAGCGCGCCGCCACATCGGCCCACATCTCGAACACGTCGGCGCCGGCGTATTCGTAGTACCAGCCGTCGGGACCGCGCGCCTCGGCGGTGATCACGATTGAGCCGTTGCCGCGCGCCGCGAACTGCGACTGGTTGCGGCTGTTCTCGAACTGGTTGTAGTTGGCCGACAGCGAGTGCAGCAGCAGGGTCTGACCCTGAGCTTTCCCCTCATAATTTGGTGTAAACCTCTTTTCACTCAGTGAGTTGAGGAGTAGCTTCACGGGAAAACGGCGCTTGGAAGTGCGCGCATGGCACGGCTTGTAACTCTGGTG
>JBOICL010000047.1:0-3335 GCA_050740055.1 Stenotrophobium sp. | reverse complement strand
TGATAAGCCCTGCCCTGATTGGCGCCCGACGTGCCGTTGAGGGCTCCGGCGCGACCCTTGTTGGGATCGTCACCGCCGACGTGCGGACCTCTATTCTTGTTGATGCGGCCGACGGGGCCTTTGTTCTGGGCGCTGCCGATATCCGGATCGTCGCCGACGCCACCGACACTGTTCGCCATTGTCTTTGGCGTCCCGCCCACAGCTGTACCGTCGCGCCATTTGGTGCCGTTGGCATCGGTGCCGTCATAGACCGTGCCACCCTTCCATTGCGTACCGTTGGCATCGATGCCGTTGTCTGGGTGGCCATTATTGGAATTCCAATCGTTCGCCACGGTATGACCAAACCCGTCGTACTTGGCGTTTGCACCGCTTTGTCCGGACTGGAAGTTGGGATTGCTGTGATCGCCATCCGCCGCGCTGCCGCCAACGCTGCCGGGCAGATTCGTCATCGATCCACGGTGACCGCCGCCGCCGCTGGCCTTGCCCACGCCCGAGTAGTTGCTGGCGCCCTGCGTGTAGGCGCCGGTCTGCTGGCCGAAGCCGCTGGTTTGGGTGCCGCCGGTGTGGTTGCCGCCGGGCGACGGTATACTGACGCCGCCGGGACCGTAGTGCTGGCCGCCACGGATGCCACCGGTCTGCCAGCCGTTCTGGTTGCCGCCAGGCGACTGAACATGGGTGCCGTCGCCGATACCGTACTGCTGACTGCTCTGGCTGCCGCCGGTCTGTATGCCGTATTGGCTGCTGCTGCCGGAGCCTTGATGCTGCTGGCCGTTACTGCCAGATCCAAATTGCTGGCCGGTCGCGTTGTTCCGGGAATTGCTCGAAGAGCTTTGCCGGTTATTGCCGAATCGCCGTTGGTCAGTTTGTGGCTGTCTTTCAGGACTCTGTCTTGACCAGTTTGGATTCTGGCTGAGCGGACTCTCGTTGACGGTGTCGCTGCTGCCAGCCCGCTGCTGCGGGTCCGCATGCGCCGGTGCCGGCAGTCCAATGATCAGCCCGATGGATGCAGCCAGCACGGCCGGCAGCGTGGCCCGGCGGATGAAACGGTGAAGCGTGTTCACAACCTCATCCTTCGATAGAGACAAAAAGCGGTGCGGAATCATCGGTGGTTCTCCAGTGGTCAATGCGTGACAGGATTCGGTCGGCTCAGCCGACGGGGGTGTGCGTTCGGAATGCAGGTGCGGTGTCATCGGTCGCCGTAGTGCGGCTCGCGCACGATTTTTTCCAGCGCCTGAATCTCGCTGCGGTGGGGCGCCAGTTGCTGGCGCCAATGCGCCAGCGCCGCCTCGTAGGCGACCGCCTGCCGGCGCTGTTCGGCGGTCATCGTTACGTCGCCGCCGCCCGAACCCACCGCAGTGTATGGGCTGGGAATCGCATCCTCGACGCAACCGACGATGCTGTCGTAGCGATCCGAATCGATGTGGCGTTCCTGGACGATGACGCTGTCGAGGGTGCCGCCTTGATAAGCGCGTTCGAAGTCGTCGGCCTGTTCGTCGACCGCGGGCGCCTTTATCTGCGCGCTGATGTTGCCGACACCGGCGGTGGCCGCGCGGGCGGCGTCGAGGTCGCCGCGCTGGAATGCCGCCTGACTCGCCTGCATGGCGGCGTTGACTTTGGCCATGGCGGCCTGGTTGGCGGCGTTCGATTTTTGCTGCGCGGCTGTATCGGCCCTGGCGCGCTGCAGGGCGGCGACGTCGGCGGTGGGGGGATGCTGCACGCGCGCGGCGGCGGCGCGCATGACTGTGAGGTACAGCGTGATGTCGTCCGCGCTCAACGGCGCGTTGGGGTCGCGGGCGACCGGCTTCGCCGCCGATGCCGCGACATCGCCGTGTGGCGCGGCGCCGACATCCGCCGCCGCAGTCGACGCGCCCTGGCCGCAGGCGCTGAAGGTGGCGATGGCGGGCATGAGCAGCAGCAGGTGGATGGCGCGCATGATCGGTCTACCAGTCCTTCGGCAGATCGGACGGCGGCGCGGTCACGTCGTCCTTGCCCCGCCGGTACTGGTAGCCGAGATTGCCGACATTCGCCGCGAAGGGGCTGTCGGGTATGATTTTTTGCTGGATGTTCTGCCAAAAGCCGGCGCGCTGCGTGGCCTTGGCCACGAAGACCTGCAATCGCCCGCTGTTAGACAAAATGGCGGTGTACCCCGACTGGCGTTGCGATGCTGGCGCGCCGGCGGCTTCCGCGGCTGCAGTGAGGCTCCCGGTCTTGGCGATGACAGGTTGCATCGCGCTGCGGGTGGCGGTGAACAGCGCGGTTTCCTCGGCCAGTTCTGCGGCGGCGAGTTTGCGATGCGCGGCGATCAGCGCCGGTACCCGTGCCTGGATGGTGGCCAGACACTTCAGATCGGGCCCGCATTCGACGTGGCAGACGTCGAAGGGCAGGACCGGACAAGCTTTGAGGGCTGTCTGCAACTGCTGATCCAGCGCCGCATGGCGGCCGTCGTAGTCGGCGACCAGTTTGGCGAAGTGCTCGCGCAAACCGGTTTCGGCGGCGTCGAGTTGCGGGCGGCCGTCGCGACTCAAATAGCCGATCAGCCCGATGCCCGCGCGCATGCCGGCCGGATTGGCCAGCGTCGCCTGCTGCGACTGCTGCCGCGATGCGGTCATTTGCATCGCCATCTGCATCTTTTCGGCCTGCGACATCGACGCCATCTTCTGCTGGATCTGCTGGGCGTAGGCCGGATCACTCTGCATGCGCGCGACATCGATGCCGGCGGCCGCAGTACCGGCCGTCTGCGCATCGACGCCAGCTTGATTGATGGCATCCATCCCGGCGTGCCAGGCCGCGCGCGAGCGCCGCAGCGCCGGATCGGTGATTGCGAGATAGACGTTGTTGGACGGGTTCCGGATCAACCCCACGCTGGCGCCGGCCTGCGCCAGCGTCGCCGGCGGCGCCGGTATCTGCTCAAACAGGGTTTGATACTGCGCCGCGTTCCAGGCGCCGGCTGCGACGGCGCTGCCAGCCACAGCGAGCAGCGCCAACAGCAACAGCTTCGATTGCGTTCGCATTCGATGATTTCCTTCAGGCCTTGACCAGTTCCACGCGCCGGTTCTTGGCGCGGCCGCGGCTGCTGGCGTTGTCGGCGATGGGTTTGTCCGGGCCATTGCCGGCGGCTTTGAGACGATCAGCCGCAATGCCGGCCTTGACCAGCTCGGCGACCACGGCGGCGGCGCGCTGCTGCGAAAGCTTGACGTTGTAGTCGTGGCCGCCGACGTTGTCGGTGTTGCCTTCGACCGACAGCTTGAGGGCGGGGTTGTCCTTCAGCAGCGCCACCACCTGCGCGACGATCGGCGCCGCATCGGGCCGCAACGTGGCCTTGTCGAAGTCGAAGT
>JBOICL010000046.1:0-1517 GCA_050740055.1 Stenotrophobium sp. | reverse complement strand
GGGCAATGGGGTGAGCCAGGATTTCATGGACTGCCAGTGGCAGTCCATGCTGGCGAACGCCAAGCTGGGGGCTTGGCCGGGGCGAAGCCGGGAGGCACCCGAAGCCCACGACCAGCGCGAAGGTCGGCACCCAACCGCCCGCTCCCGCACCCGTTTTGCTACGCAAAAACACCGTGTCGCGGGCGGGCGCCGACACGGTGCTTGCCCGTGAACGCAAAAGCATAGCCGCCCGCAGGGAAAACGCACGGCCAGCCTTTATCATTCATCCATGCCCGCACCGATCATTGATGGCGCCGCAATCGACCTCGTCCTGCTCGACATGGACGGCACCGTGCTTGATCTCGCCTACGACAATTTCTTCTGGCGCGAACTGGTGCCTCAGCGCTACGCCGCCTTGCATCGCCTCACGCTCGATGAGGCGCGTGCGCAACTCGATCCGAAATTCACCGAAGTGCAGCACACGCTGCCCTGGTATTGCACCGACTACTGGAGCCGCATCACCGGCCTCGACATAGCCGCGCTCAAGCGCGAGACGCGCCACCTGATCGGCCCATTGGCAGGTGCGGTGGATTTCCTGCACGCGGTGCGCGCCAGCGGGCGCCCGCTGTGGCTGGCGACCAATGCGCACCGCGACAGTTGGTCGCTGAAACTCGAACACACTGGCCTTGCGGCCATGTTCGACAACATCATTTGCTCGCATGATTACGGCGCGCCCAAGGAAGACCCGCGCTTCTGGACGCGGCTTGCGCAGGCGCATCCGTTTGAGCGCGAACGCGCGCTGTTCGTGGACGACAGCCTGCCGGTGCTGCGCGCCGCACGCGGCTTCGGCATCGGCCAAGTGGTGGCGATTAGCCATCCGGACACTACGCAGCCGCCACGCGAGATCAGTGAATTCCCCGCCGTGCCGCGCCTGGGCGAACTCGCGGGACTATTGAGTAGAAGGAAAGAAATATGAATCCCCTGCATCTGCTGCTGGCCGTTAACCTGCTGCTAGCCATCGCGGCCTTCGCCTGGGCGTTCAGGCTGCAAGCGAAACTGCGGCGGCTGGAATCCGCCGGCGCCGCGCTGCTCGCCGAACTCGGCGCGCAGCCGGCCGATCTGAAAAAGGAATTAGCCGACCGGAAAACCATGCTCCTCGCCGTCGAGGTCCTAAACCCGATGGAACTGGCGCGCAAGGAATCCTGGTTCGCCGGCGCCGCCGGCAGCCTCGCTCCGGCACTGGTGCGGCGCATCGTGTACCGGCGCACGCGGGCGATGATGCTCGACCAACTGGCGCTGTTCCACGTCAAGGCCGAGGTGCGCCAGCATGTGGGTGGCTAGTCTCGTCGCGCTGCTGCTGGCTGGCCTCGCGCTGGCGGTTTTGGCCATCGTCTCGCGGCGTATGCCGGCCGTGGATGCGCTGCACTACCGCGCGCGCATACGCAGCGAGGAAATCCGCCGCGTCGCCGAGGCGCGCCAGCAGATCGCCGCCGCGCAGGCCGTGGCCGAAAGCGCCGTGGATGGAGGCACAGCCGCCG
>JBOICL010000045.1:0-1480 GCA_050740055.1 Stenotrophobium sp. | reverse complement strand
TGCTGCGCGGCGAAAAACTGGGGCCGCGCATCGCAGCAGAATTGGCTGCCGTGAAACGTAATCCAAAACTCGTCCGCTCATTCTTCAAAGCGCCTTCTGTCTCCTATATTACGGACTTATGAGTAATAACGCCCCGATGCTCCAGTAGAAGCGCGTCATTCCAATCACGTGACCTCAATTCTTTCTCCAGCGATCGCAGCACCTACTAGCTTTCATCGGCCCATTGGGATTTAGAAACTAGTTCAATCTTGAGCCATTAGCGAAACCCTGACCGCCCACCGCCACGCCGTGGTGGTGGGCGTCGACCGCCACCACTGCCACCACCGCTGCGGCCGGCGAATTTCTTGCGCTGCGCCCGCGCCCCCTGCACAAAGTCGGTGGGCATCAGTTCCGCGCCGGCATGGTCGACCGGAATGCGCGCGCCGATATAGCGCTCGATGTCCGGCAGGGAATAGACATAGGTCTCGCAGCACAGCGAGATCGCATCGCCGGTTTCGCCCGCACGCGCGGTGCGGCCGATGCGGTGCACATAGTCCTCGGCATCCTGTGGCAGGTCGTAGTTGATGACATGCGATACCGCTGGGATATGCAGGCCGCGCGCCGCCACGTCGGTCGCCACCAGAATCGGCAGCTTGCCGTCCTTGAAATCCTGCAACAGGCGCTCGCGCTTGTTCTGCGCCACGTCGCCGGATAGCGTGCTGGCCTCGAACCCGTTGGCGCGCAGCGTGTTCTCGACATTTTCCGCATCGCGCTTGGTATTGACGAACACCAGTGTGCGCAGCGGATCGTGGTGGCGCAGCAAGCCGACCAGCAGGCGCAGCTTGTCATCGTTGGCGACATGGATCAGCGACTGGCGCACGCGCTCCGCCGTGACCTGTTCCGGCTCGATCTCGATCTTGGCTGGGTTGTTCATGTGCTCGTAGGCCAGTTCCAGCACGCGGTGCGAGAGGGTGGCGGAGAACAGGTAGTTCCGGCGCGCGGCCGGCGGCGGCATCTTGCGCATCAGGTAGCGGATGTCGGCGATGAAGCCGAGATCGAACATGCGGTCGGCCTCGTCCAGCACCACCACCTCGATCTGCTTGAGGTTGTAGATGTTCTGCTTGTAGTAATCGATCATGCGGCCGGGGGTGCCGATGAGGATGTCGAGTCCATCGGCGATGGCCTGGCGCTGCGACTCGTAGCCGGTGCCGCCGTAGACCACCGCCATGCGCAGGCCGGTTTCACTGCCGATGCCCTCGGCATCCTTGAAAATCTGGATCGCCAGTTCGCGCGTTGGCGCAAGGATGAAAACGCGCGGCTGCTTGGAGTCGGCACCCGTCGCGCGCGGATGGGTCAGCAGGCGGTGCATAGCCGCCAGCAGAAAGGCTGCGGACTTGCCGGTGCCGGTCTGCGCCTGGCCGGCAAGGTCTTCGCCCGCCAGCGCGCGCGGCAGGGTCTGTGCCTGGATCGGCGTGCAGTGGCTGTAGCCCAGTTTGTTCAG
>JBOICL010000044.1:0-1747 GCA_050740055.1 Stenotrophobium sp. | reverse complement strand
TGCTGCGCGGCGAAAAACTGGGGCCGCGCATCGCAGCAGAATTGGCTGCCGTGAAACGTAATCCAAAACTCGTCCGCTCATTCTTCAAAGCGCCTTCTGTCTCCTATATTACGGACTTATGAGTAATCGCGTGTTCCGCCACTTCCATATGCAGGCCCGGAAGCCACTGGAGTACATCGGCAATGCGCTGCGTGTATTCGGCGACGCCACGCACCGGCTCTTCACTCCACGGCCAATGTCCAGTGACATCGGGTATCACTATCATTGGCACGAGTACCGGATCGGGCTTGGCCCAGAAAGCGGCAAAGCCCTCGACCGACCAGCGCATCGCTGCTTGCTGTGTCATGTTCCTCTCCTTACTGGAATAGTTGAACGAGGATGAGAATCTCGCCGGCAATGCCGGCCGTATAGGCCAGTGTGCGCAGGTAAAGAAACGTTATTCCGGTCGAGTAGAACAAGGTGTGTGCCACACGGGCGATAAAAAATATTTCCGCGCCTTCGGCAGTAAGTCCATTCGCCCTGCCAGTGACATGGGCCACCAGGATCAGAATAGCGAAGAGGCCCAGATTCTCTGTGAGGTTGGCATGGGCTCGCAGCGCCCGTTGCGCCCAAGCAGGCATTGCAAAGGGTGCGTCGCGATTGCCGAATGCCCAGGTAAATCCGCCTGGGGTGATAAGACGCCCGACCGCGTAGATTTGCGGGATGCAGAGTGACCATAGTCCGGTCGCGACTAACATCCAGAGGTCTGTGGTCATCGGTTGTGGTGTCATGCGCAGGTACTCCTTGAGTGGACGAGTAGGCTGCAATCTGTGCGAACCTCAGCAGCGCCGCAATAACCTTGCAGGTAGTTGGCGCTGAATCTTGATTAACGTCAGAGTGAGAGCATGAGTAGCCTTACACCAAACACCCATAGCGATGAGCGCCCGCCGTTTGCGTCGATGCTCAAGTCGTGGCGTGAAGACCGCAAGCAGTCGCAGCTTGATTTGTCGCTAACCGCCGGCATCTCGCAGCGGCATCTGAGCTATCTTGAACTGGGCCGTGCACAGCCTAGCCGCGAGATGGTGAATCAGCTAGCCGAGGCGCTGGATATTCCCCTGCGCGAGCGCAATGTCTTGCACACCGCCGCTGGATTTGCTCCGCTCTATCGTGAACGCGGGCTGGATGACGCGGCCATGTCCGCCATCCGTCAGGCACTCGATTTACAACTGAAGCATCACGAACCGTTTCCGGCGCTGGTGCTGGACCGTGCATGGACAGTGCTTTCCGGCAACGCCGCCGTTGCGCGCGTGTTCGGTCTGTTCGGCCCCATAGGCCAGTGGTGGGAAGAGGTCTGTCCGCAAAGCCCGCACAACGTGCTCAAGATGTTGCTGCATCCCAAAGGCATGCGCCCCTTCATCAGCAACTGGCACGAGGCAGCGCCTGCGCTGTTGTCGCGCTTGCGCCGCGAGGCCGAGAGTCAGGGCATTGAGAAACTGCGGATGCTATTGAAGGAACTGCTGGCTTATCCTGATATTCCTCCGGAATGGCGCGTCGCCCGCTGGAGCGCACCGCCGCCGCCGGTGGTCGCGCTCGAATTCCGCAAAGACGATCTGCGCCTGAATTTGTTCACCATGATCTCCACTTTCGGCACGCCGCAGGACATCACTACTGACGAAATAAGGGTTGAGCTGTTTTATCCCGCCGATGAAGGATCAGCCACCTTGATGCGGCAACTGCATGCTGAACATCCGTAGCGCGGAAATGGCAG
>JBOICL010000043.1:0-6302 GCA_050740055.1 Stenotrophobium sp. | reverse complement strand
CCGCGTTCCGCAATCAGGTTGAGTTGGATTTCGTTGGTGCCGGCGTAGATGGTGTCGGCACGCGAGAAGAAGAATAACTGCTGCAGCGGCCGGATGGCGGGATCTTCCGAAGGCACGTCGGCGAGCGGACCCAGCACGTCGACCGCCAGCTTGCCCAGATCGCGATGCCAGTTGCTCCAGTAATACTTGCCGATCAGCGCTTCACGCCGCAGCGTGGTGCTGTCGCCGCTGAGCATGCGCAGCGCGTTGTAACGCATCACGCGCAGACCGCACCAGGCCTGGGCGATGCGCTGACGAATCTGCGGGTTCCTGTCCTTGCCGGTGGCGCGCGCGGCGGCGATCACCAAATCGAGCTCGTGGGTGAAGTGCATCTGCTGGCCCAGTGTGGAGACGCCACGCTCGGCCTCCAGCAAACCCATCGCCACCTTCCAGCCATCGCCGGGCGCACCGACCAGATGTTCGGCATGCGCAATGGCGCCGTCGAAAAACACTTCGTTAAATTCGCTGCCGCCACCAAGCTGCCTGATCGGGCGGGTTTCGATGCCGGGCTGCGCCAGAGGCATCAGCAAAAACGCCAGACCCTTGTTGCCCTTGCTACCTGGCTCGCAGCGCGCGAGCACGAAGATCCACCCCGACTCGTGCGCCAGGGAGGTCCAGATTTTCTGGCCGGTGACTTTCCAGCTGCCGTCCGCCTGCTGCTCGGCGCGGGTCTGCACATTGGCGAGGTCGGAGCCTGCACTTGGCTCGGAGTAGCCCTGCGCCCAGTACTCGGTGCCGGCGACGATGCCGGGCAGGAAT
The DNA here is from genome assembly GCA_050740055.1 of Stenotrophobium sp. Lineage (GTDB taxonomy): Bacteria > Pseudomonadota > Gammaproteobacteria > Nevskiales > Nevskiaceae > Stenotrophobium. The sequence goes on along the minus strand of JBOICL010000043.1, from coordinate 5,504 downwards.
CTTTTCTTCTGCGCCTCGCTGCCAAACTTGATCAGCGCCGGGCCGATCAGGCCTTCGCCGATGTGACCCATGCGACCGGGACCGCCGGCGCGCGCGTATTCCTCGTGAAAGATCACCTGCTGCTCGATGGATAGACCGCGACCACCGGCCCCATTCGGCCAACCGACGCAGGTCCAGCGGCCCGCAGCAAGTTCACGTTCCCATTCCTTGCGTAGCGCCGGGTCGGCTTCTTCGTCACCGGGACCACCGCGATGCTTGAGCGCGGCGTACTTGCCCACCAGATGCGCACGCATCCACGCGGCAATCTCGGCGCGGAAGGCTTCATCGGCGGCAGTGAGTGTCAGGCGCATGAAATTTTTTCCGTAAGCGCCCGAATGTCACCGGGAGCAGTCGTCCGCTCTCCAGCATTTCCCCACGGAATATGTTTTATATTAATGTATGATTTTATTTTCATACTATGTTTAAAAACTAATCTGAATGCTTAAACTGCAAGAGCGGGTGAAGCGGACGATACTGAAAACAGGTTCTGCGCAATATTTTCAAGCAAGTCATCACTGTCGCCGAGCCAATGACTGCTGGCCTGAGCGCGTTTGAAGTAGAGCTGCGGATCGTACTCCCAGGTGAACCCGACGCCGCCGTGCAACTGGATCGCTTCGGCCGCGCAGAAGAACAGCGTGTCGCCGGCCAGTGCCTTGGCCATCGCACACTCGATCGCCAGCGTTTGCGTGTCAGCGTGGCCGGCCGCCTGCGCGGCGGCTCCGTAGACGCCGGAACGCAGCGCTTCGATCCTCACCATCATCTCCGCGCAACGGTGCTTGACCGCCTGAAACGAACCAACCACGCGGCCGAACTGCTTGCGGGTGGCGGTGTAGGCCACCGTGAGATCGAGACACTGCTGCGCCGCACCGAGCTGCTCGGCCGCGATACAGAGCCGCGCCAGTGCGAGACTGCGTTCGCAGCCTTCGTGCCGCGCGGGGTCGTCAACGCGCGCTTCGGCGGGCAGCAGCGCATCGAGCAGCACGCGGGAGAAGCGGCGCGTGCCGTCCCAGCCCTGTTCGGTCAACACCTGCATGCCGCTGGAATCTGCGGGCAGCGCAAACAGTGCCAGGCCATCGTCGGCCTGCGCAAAAATCAGAATCAGTTCCGCGTCAGCAGCGTCCGGAACACGCGCGGCCACGCCCTGCAGCCGCCAGCCACTGCCGTAGCGTGTGGTGTAGACGTCCTTTGCCGCAGCCGGCCAGCCCGCCGCATCGCTGGGCAGAGGCGCTGTCGCGCGCAGACTCCCTGCGGCGAGCGACGGCAAATAGCGCGCCTGCGCTTCGGCGGTGCCGACTTCATTCAGGATATTGGCGGCGAGGCAGACCGTGGAGAAGAACGGCGCGCAGAGGAGACGGCGGCCAATCTGTTCCTGCACCAGCACTAGTTCCACCGCGCCGAGACCAAGGCCGCCGTGTTCCTCCGGCACTGCGATGCCGCACCAGCCGAGTTCGCCGGCGATGCGCCGCCACACGGCCTCGTCGTAGCCGTGCTCGCCCGCCATCGCCTTGCGCACGGCGGCGCTGTCGCTGACATCGGCGAGAAAGCTCTCGGCCGCGTCGCGGATCATCAGCTGGTCGTCGTTGAGGGCAAAATCCACGCAGGGCCATCCATGCACGGCATCGCGGACACAAGCGTCCGGTGCAGGCCCTGATTATTCAATGCACAGCCTTTCGTCACTTCATCCATAAGGGTTAAGCGCTCTGTCCGCTGGCCCGTGGAGTCGCACCACACCGCCCGAGTTAACCCTCAGGGAACGGCCCGGGAGCTGGAAAAGCTCCCGGACATACTGCGTTTACAGCCGATCGAGCGCGACCCGCAGCGGATTGATCCAGCGGATCTTGCGCGGCGCGCGCGCCGCTGACTGCTTGCCGTCGAATTCCAGAGCGCCGTCTTCGATGGCACCGCGGCGCATCACCGGGATGTCGCGCAGGTAGTCCTGCGTCACCTGCCACGGCGTCTTCCGCCCCTGGCGCGGCAGGCGGTCGGCGGCGCGGCGGACATAACCGGACGAAAGGCCACCGAACACGGTGTCCTCGGTGGCGCAGCCTTCGTGATCGTGTGCGATGGCCACGCGATAGCCGTGCTGGTCCATGTGCTTGAGCAGGCGGCAGACATACTCGCTGGCAAGGTCCGCCTTCAGTGTCCACGAGGCGTTGGTGTAGCCGAAGACTATCGCCGCGTTGGGCACGCCTTCGACCAGCACACCCTTGTAGGTCAGACGGGTGTTGACCGGCACGGGTTCGCCATCGATGCACATCTCGATACCACCAAACAATTGCACATCCAGGCCGGTGGCGGTGATGACGATGTCGGCCTTGATCTTCTCGCCGGATTTCAGCGTGATACCGTCCGCGGTGAAGGTCTCGATCTGGTCCGTGGCCATCGACGCCTTGCCGCTGCGCAGCGCCTTGAACAGATCGCCGTTGGGCACCACACAAAGCCGCTGATCCCAGGGCATGTAAGACGGCGAGAAGTGGCGCATGTCCACCTTGTCGCCAACCTGCTTGCGCACCAGGCCCAGCAGCATCCGCCGGACCAGTTTGGGATGCCGCCTTGCTGCGCGGTAAAGCAGGCGCTGAATACCAATGTTGCGCGAGCGGTTGAGGCGATAAGCGATCTTGGCCGGCAGCAGGCGTTGCAAGTTTGCCGCGAGAGGATCGATGGCCGGCACCGAGAGGATGTAGGTCGGCGAGCGCTGCAGCATGGTCACATGCGCGGCCTTGTCGGTCATCGACGGCACCAGTGTGATCGCGGTGGCGCCACTGCCGATCACCACCACGCGCTTGCCGTCGTAGTTGAGGCCTTCCGGCCAGTGCTGCGGATGGATGATCTGCCCTTTGAACTTGCCTTCGCCCGGAAACTCCGGCCTGTAGCCCGCGTCGTAATTGTAATAGCCGGTGCAGCCCATCACGAACGACGCGCGATAAATCTCGGATTCGCCGGTGGCCTCGTCCTGCGCCTCCACCGTCCACTGCGATTGCGCCGACGACCAGTCAGCGCGGATCACCTTGCGGCGGAAACGGATCTGGCTCTCGACGTCGTACTCGCGCGCGGTATCGCGGACATAGCTGCGGATGGAAGGGCCATCGGCCAGCACGCGCGGTTCGGTCCACGGCTTGAAGTTGAAGCCGAAGGTGTACATGTCCGAATCCGAACGGATGCCGGGATAGCGGAACAGATCCCAGGTACCACCTATGGCGTCGCGCCGTTCGAGAATTGCGAAGGTCTTGCCCGGGCACTGCCGGCGCAGATGGCAGCCGGCGCCGATGCCGGACAGTCCCGCGCCGATGATCAGCACGTCTACAGATTTTTCAGATGTTGCCTTCATGTTCGGAACCCCGACAGGTGAAATATGAAAATGCAGGACGCTGGAGTTTGCGCCAAGTTGAACGGGACGATAGGTCCGCAGACAGCCGCGGTCATTGGCTATAGTGACATTGCATGATGTCACATTAACGATACGGTCGGCCAGCCACCCAAGAAAAACCGCGGAAGCTGTACCCATTCCGCGGTTTTATTTGTTTTTGCCACTTTCTACGAGAAAAAGTGGAAGACTCCGTAACCCAGGCCGGCAACCGCCACCAAACACAGGCCGAGAATGACATAGGCGCCCCGGATCATCCCGCTTTTTACTTTCCGGAACTCGGCCCGGTCATTGATGCTGGGGAATTTTGAGGCGGGAACCGGTACACCCAGAAATTTGCAAAGCGGACCCCAGCCCTCATCCACCGAGAAAACGAGAAGCTGATCCGGCAGTACGGCCGCCTTCACCTCCTCGATATGCCGATGGTAGTGCGCTATGGCCTTCTTGCGATCACTCATCGTGCCCTTGTGCGAACGCTGCCAGATGAGCTTGTGGGTCATCTCGCCGAATTTCCGCCCGAATGGGGTCAACACCTGCAGCACCTTGAACTGCCACATGATCTCGGTGAAATAGATCGTCTCGATCGTGCTTTCGTACCAGGCCTCGGCGCCCTTCGGATGAACCGTGAGCACAACCTTGGCATCAGGATACGCCGCCAGTAATTCCCGCCAGACACAACTGGCCGGATTGTCCACCGCAGCGGTGTACCTGGAAAACACCTGCGTCCAGTCATGCCTGGCCCCCGGTTCGGAGTTGGCGACACGGCGCCAGAAATCAAGATGCGACTTGTTCTCCTTGTTCGTGAGCACCTCGAACATGTGATAGCACGGGAAGCCCAACTCATTGAGTGCGGCATAAGTCGACGCCGTGCCTGTACGCCCGAAACCCGCACCGATAATTTTTAGCGCCATGCTTGCCTCCCGGATGTGTGCGGTAAAAGTATCTCAAGCCGCTGGCTTCCATTCGCAAGAAGCCGCAGGCCCCTCGCTATTTTCAGGTGCCGTAAACCTTTTGCGCCTTCGGCGACTCGGCAATCAAGCCATCAATCACGTCGGTCAGCTCAGATGGATTCCAGCGCGCTTTCTTGTCGCGGACGATGCCGGTTCTCCAGCCGTTGGCGATGGAGACTTTGCCGCCTTCGACTTCAAACACCTTGCCACTGACGTGCGCCGACAGCGGGCTGCACAGCCAAACGACCAGCGGTGCAACATTTTCTGGTGCGTAGTGATCGAAACTACCGTCCGTGGGTTTTTTCATCATGTCGCCGAACGGCCCTTCGGTCATGCCGGTACGTGCTGCGGGTGCCAGCGCATTGGCGGTAATGCCATAGCGACCCAGCTCCGCTGCCTGCACCAGCGTCAGCGATGCGATGCCCGCCTTCGCAGCGGAATAGTTGGCCTGCCCGATATTGCCCTGCAAGCCAGCGCCGGAACTGGTGTTGATGATGCGGCCGTCGACTTTCTGCCCAGCTTTGACCTGATCGCGCCAGCGCTGCACCAGCCGGCTGGCGATGCAGTAGTGACCTTTGAGGTGAACCTTGATCACCAAGTCCCATTCCTCTTCGCTCATCGACGCAAACATGCGGTCGCGGACGATGCCGGCGTTATTGACCACGCCATGCACATCGCCGAACGCAGCAACTGCTGCCTTCACGATGTTGTCAGCACCTGCAACACTGGTGATGTCGTCGTTGCTGGCAATGGCCGTGCCTCCAGCCGCCTTGATCTCGGCGACAACGGCATCCGCCGCTTCACGCTTGATGTCGTTGACCACGACATTGCCGCCTTCGGCCGCAATCGCCATGGCATAGCCACAACCCAGACCCGCGCCGGAGCCGGTGATGATGATGGTACGGTTGTCGCAAATACCCATGATTACAGTCTCTCGATGATGGTGACGTTCGCAAGACCACCGCCTTCGCACATGGTCTGCAGACCAAAGCGCTTGTTGGTGCGCTCGAGTTCATGCAGCAGCGTGGTCATCAGCTTGGCGCCGGTCGCGCCCAGCGGATGCGCCAGTGCGATGCCGCCGCCATTGACGTTGGTCTGCGCGTGCGGATAGCCGGTTTCCTTGAGCCAGGCCAACACCACCGGTGCGAAAG
>JBOICL010000042.1:0-1629 GCA_050740055.1 Stenotrophobium sp. | reverse complement strand
TTCAAACTTCATCGGGCCGAATCAATAGGCACGAATTGGTTACGCACCACGTCCTGTAATGCAGCGCGCAGTTTAGATGGTCTTAAACGGCCAAAATGTGAACAGGTTCGCAAAATCCCCCCAGCTTCAGGGCATTTCGTCAATTTCCCTGGCCTTGGGCGGCAGCAGGTCTTCGCGGGTAATGCCGAAAACGATCGCAAGTCCCGTGGAAATGTAGATGGATGAGTAGGTCGCAACGATCACGCCGACTATCATCGCCACCGAAAAGCTGTGCACGCTGGGCCCGCCGAGGATGAACAGCGCGGTACATACCAGCAGGGTAGTGACGTGAGTGATGACGGAGCGCAGCAGGGTCTGGTTGACCGAGAGGTTGACGATGTCGTAGATCGTGCCCTTGCGCTGGCTGATCATGTTTTCGCGCACGCGGTCGAAAATCACGATGGTTTCGTTATTGGAATAGCCGATCAAGGCGAGTATCGCGGCCAGGGTGGTGAGATCGAATTCCACCCAGAATATCGACAGGAAGCCGAGCACCATGAGCGCGTCGTGCATCAGTGCGGCGATGGCGCCGACGCCGAACTTCCACTGAAAGCGGAAGGCGATGTAGATCATAATGCCGATGAAGGCGTACAGCATCGCCAGCGCGCCGTTGACGGTCAACTCGTCACCCACCTGCGGCCCGACGAACTCGATACGCTTGAGCTGGATGCCCTTGGCCTGCGCGCCGAGTGCTTCCAGCACATGCGAACTTATCGCGGCGGAGCTGTCTTTCTTGTCCGGCGCAAGGCGGATCAGTACGTCGCTGCTGCCGCCGAAATACTGGACGATGGCGTTGGGATATCCGCCGCCGGACAGATCGTGGCGCACGGAGTCGAGTTCCACGCTCTGCGGGTAGAGCACTTCCACCAGCACGCCGCCGGTGAAGTCGATGCCAAAATTCAGGCCGCGAAAAATCAGCAGCAGGATCACGCCCACCGTCAGCGCAGCGGAAACCCGCAGCCCGGTCTTGCGCTGGGCCATGAAGTTGATGTTCGGAACATTCGAGAAAATACGCATGTTGGATTCTCTGTCGCCTTACCAGATGGGAAGGTCTTTCAGCTTGCGCCTGGCGAAGACCAGGTAGGCCAGCGAACGGGTGCCGACGATGGCTGTGAACTGCGAGGTGACGATGCCCAGCGCCAGCGTCACGGCGAAGCCCTTGACCGGCCCAGCGCCGAGCGCGAACAGCACGATGGTGCCGATCAGCACGGTGACATTGGCGTCGGCGATGGTCAGGAACGCGCGCTCGTAGCCCGCTTCGATCGCCGCATGCGGCGTGTCGCCGAGTTTCAATTCCTCGCGGATGCGCTCGTAGATCAGCACGTTGGCGTCCACCGCAATACCCATGGTCAGCACGATGCCGGCGATGCCGGGCATGGTCAGCGTCGCCTGCAGGATCGACAGGCAGGCGATGATAAGCACGATGTTGAGCAGCAGCGCGGAGATCGCGAACAGTCCAAAGACTCGGTAGTAGACGATCATGAAGGTCATCACCAGCGCCAGGCCCAGCACCGCAGCCTCGAACCCGCGGCGGATGTTGTCGGCACCGAGGCTGGGGCCGACGGTGCGTTCCTCGATGATGTCCACCGG
>JBOICL010000041.1:0-3387 GCA_050740055.1 Stenotrophobium sp. | reverse complement strand
GCATTTAATTATCTGGCCGCTGTTGTTATAAGCGAACTCAACTTCACCACCATCGCGGAATACAACAAGATGTGTAACGAAGCCATACTGAGCGTTTATGGCGTGGCTCTTTACATCGATGATGTTTTCAATGCCGACGCTCTTGATAGTTCCGAGGTCAATTTCAAGCGGCTGATCGGAGCTCGCACTAACCTTACCATCGGAGCCAATTCGCATTGAAACAGTGCCTTCTGGCTTGACAGAGAATGGCTTTGGCTTTGAATCTTCTGGCATAACTATTAATCCTTATTTCGGAAAGCCCAACGTCAGGATCAGACCGTTCTTCCCACCATCATCTTCTTGATTTCCGCGATCGCCTTGGCCGGATTGAGTCCCTTCGGGCAGGTCTTGGTGCAGTTCATGATGGTATGGCAGCGGTACAGTTTGAACGGGTCTTCCAGCGCATCCAGGCGCTCGCCGGTGGCTTCGTCACGGCTGTCGACCAGCCAGCGGTAGGCCTGCAGCAGGATCGCGGGACCGAGATAGCGGTCGCTATTCCACCAGTAGGACGGGCAGCTGGTCGAGCAGCAGGCGCAGAGGATGCACTCGTAGAGGCCATCAATCTTGGCGCGGTCATCTTCCGACTGCAGGCGCTCGCGCGTCGGCGCGGGTGAATCGGTCTTGAGCCAAGGCTCGATGGACGCCAGCTGTGCATAGAAATGCGTCATGTCCGGCACGAGGTCCTTCACCACCGGCATATGCGGCAGCGGATAGATTTTGACTTCGCCCTTGATCTCGTCGCAGCCCTTGATGCAGGCCAGCGTGTTGGTACCGTCGATGTTCATCGCGCAGGAGCCGCAAATGCCCTCGCGGCAGGAACGGCGGAACGTCAGCGTCGCATCCGTCTCGTTCTTGATCTTGATCAGTGCGTCCAAAACCATCGGCCCGCACTTGTCCATGTCCACCTCGTAGGTGTCCATGCGCGGGTTCTGGCCGCTTTCCGGTTCATAGCGGTAGATCTTGAATGATCGGACGTTCTTGGCACCGGCGGGCGCGGCGTGCTTCTTGCCGGCGGACTTGTCGATCTTTGAATTCTGCGGCAGCGAAAATTGAGCCATGTTCTCGATCCTTGCGTAAGGCGCGCAACGCGCGCCTGTAGTCTTGTGCTAGTAAACGCGCTTCTTGGGCGGGATGACCTGGGCATCGGCATCCAGCGTGTACATATGCACCGGGCGGTAGTCGATCTTCACTGCGGTCGTATCGGTGCGCCAGGCCAGCGTGTGCTTCATCCAGTTCTTGTCGTCACGATCGGGATGATCCTCGTGCGCGTGGGCGCCGCGGGACTCCTGGCGGTTGGCGGCGGAATTGAGCGTCACCAGCGCCTGGCCGAGCAGGTTGTCCAATTCCAGGGTTTCCATCAGGTCGGAATTCCAAGTCATGGAGCGGTCGGACACGCCGACATCCGCGAACGACTCGACGATCTTGTTCAGCTTGACCAGACCTTCGTCCATCGACTTCTGCGTGCGGAACACCGCCGCGTGCGCCTGCATGGTTTTCTGCATGTCGAGGCGGATGTTCGCGGTGGACAGCGAACCCTTGGCATTGCGCAGGCCGTCGAAACGCGCCAGCGCCTTGTCCTCGCTGGTTGAGGGAATAGTCTTGTGCTTCTCGCCCTTGGTCACCGTAGCGGCACAGCGCAGACCGGCGGCGCGGCCGAACACGACCAGATCGAGCAGCGAGTTGGAACCCAGGCGGTTGCCGCCATGAACCGACACGCAGGCCGCTTCGCCCACCGCCATCAATCCCGGAATTACGTGGTCGGGATTGCCGTCCTTGAGCGTCACCGCCTCGCCGTGGAGATTGGTGGGAATGCCGCCCATGTTGTAGTGCACGGTGGGAATGACCGGGATCGGCTCCTTGTTCACGTCCACGCCGGCAAAAATGCGCGCGGACTCGGAGATGCCGGGCAGGCGCTTGTGCAGCACTTCGGCGCCGAGGTGTTCCAGGTGCAGATGGATATGGTCGGCATGCTCACCGACGCCGCGGCCTTCTCGGATCTCGATCGTCATCGAGCGGCTGACGACATCACGCGAAGCCAGATCCTTGACGTGCGGCGCATAGCGTTCCATGAAACGCTCGCCCTTGCTGTTGGTCAGATAGCCGCCTTCGCCGCGCGAACCTTCGGTGATCAGGCAGCCCGAACCGTAGATGCCGGTGGGATGGAACTGCACGAATTCCATGTCCTGCAGCGGAATGCCTGCGCGCAGCGCCATCGCATTGCCATCGCCGGTGCAGGTATGCGCGGAGGTCGCGGAGAAATAGGCGCGGCCATAGCCGCCGGTGGCGAGTATCACGCGATGTGCGCGGAAGCGGTGTAGCTTGCCGGTGGACAGGTCCCAGGCCATCACGCCTTTGCAGGAACCGTCCTCGTCCATCAGCAGATCGAGCGCGAAATATTCGACGAAGAACTCGGCCTTGGCCTTGAGCGACTGCTGGTAGAGCGTGTGCAGCATGGCGTGGCCGGTGCGATCGGCAGCGGCGCAGGTGCGCTGCGCTGGCGGGCCTTCACCGTACTGCGTGGTCATGCCGCCAAACGGACGCTGATAAATCTTGCCTTCCGGTGTGCGTGAGAACGGCACGCCGTAGTGTTCGAGCTCGATGATCGCGGGGATCGCCTCGCGCGTCATGTACTGGATCGCATCCTGGTCGCCGAGCCAGTCGGAGCCCTTGATGGTGTCGTACATGTGCCACAGCCAGTGATCTTCCGCCATGTTGCCCAGCGAAGCGGAAATACCGCCCTGCGCGGCCACGGTGTGCGAGCGCGTCGGAAACACCTTGGTGATGTTGGCGGTCTTGAGGCCGGCTTCGGCCAGCGCCAGGGTGGCACGCAGGCCCGCGCCGCCGGCACCGACCACAACCACGTCGTAATCGTGATGAATAATTTCGTAGGCAGCCATATTTTCTTACGCTCCGAGAGCGATCTTGAGCACGGCGAAGAGGGCGGAAACCGCCACGATCGCGTGCGCGAACTTGTTGAGCAGCAGACCGGCGATCTTGCAGCCTTCCTGCGCCACGTAATCCTCGATCACGACTTGGATGCCGAGCATCGAGTGATACAGCGCGGCGCCGATAAACAGCACGAGGGCGATGGCAACCGAAGGCGCATGCACCCAGTGGCGCGTCATGTCGAAATCGGCGCCGGTAAATTTCGCCACCGAGAACACGAACCACAGAACCAGCGGCACCAGGGCAACGGCGGAAATCCGCTGCATCCAGAAATGATGGGTACCTTCCTTGGCGGAACCGAGGCCGCGTGCGCGGCCCAGAGGAGAACGCATGTCCATTGGCAACTCCTTTAGTGCGCGCAGCAGGCCACGGCCCAGACCGCGGCCGTGAGCAGGGAGGAAA
>JBOICL010000040.1:0-7293 GCA_050740055.1 Stenotrophobium sp. | reverse complement strand
AGTTCGTAGTGCGCGCCGTCGGCGTAGCCGAGTTCCAGCACACGCGAGCCGCGATGGAGTTTGATAACGGTGGGCGCGGCAGCTTTCATGGCGCAATTATGCGTGCTTTGCCTTCACCCGCTCTGGGCATCCAAGGCAGATTCTATGTTATTAATTATTGATTAAATTAATTATTAATCAATATAAATTAACGACAACTGATGGCAAAATCAGCAGAGCGGGTGGCCGGACAATCCGCATGACTGCGCTCAAAGAATATAGCGGCTCAAGTCTTCATCGCCCGCCAACTTCGCCAACTTGCCGTTGACGTAGGCGGCATCGATCTTGAGCGTCAAACCGGACTTGTCCGGCGCCTCGAAAGCGATCTCTTCCATCAGCCGCTCCATCACCGTGTGCAGACGGCGCGCGCCGATGTTCTCGGTGGTCTCGTTGACCTGCCAGGCGGTCTCGGCGATGCGGCGCAGGCCGTCTTCGCTGAATTCCACGCTCACGCCTTCGGTCTGCATCAGCGACTTGTACTGTTCGGTGAGCGAGTAATTCGGCTCGGTGAGGATACGCACGAAGTCCTCGGTCTTGAGCGCGTCCAGCTCCACGCGGATCGGCAGGCGGCCCTGCAGTTCCGGGATCAGGTCGCTGGGCTTGGCCATGTGGAAGGCGCCGCTGGCGATGAAGAGGATGTGGTCGGTCTTCACCGCGCCGTACTTGGTGGTGATGGTGCTGCCCTCGACCAGCGGCAGCAGGTCGCGCTGCACGCCTTCGCGCGAAACATCGGCACCCGAATACTCTCCGCGCTTGCACACCTTGTCGATCTCGTCGATGAAGACGATGCCGTTTTCCTCAACGTTCTTCAGCGCTTCGGACTTGATCGCTTCCTCATCCACCAGCCGGCCCGCCTCTTCGTCGGCAGTCTGCTTGAGCGCGTCCTTGATCTTCATCTTCTTGCTGCGCGTCTTGCCCTGCCCCATGTTGGCGAACATGGACTGCAACTGGCTGGTCATTTCCTCCATGCCGGGTGGGCCCATCAGCTCCAAGCGCGCGTTCGGCGCGTTGAGCTTGATCTCGATCTCGGTGTCGTCGAGCTTGCCCTCGCGCAACTGTTTGCGGAACACCTGCCGCGCGCCGCTGCTCTCCGACTGGCGCTGTGCGGAAGCCTCGCCGAAATCCTTGGGCGGCGGCAGCAGCACATCGAGAATGCGGTCTTCCGCCGCGATTTCCGCCTTGTCACGCACGCGCTGGGTCGCCAGCTCGCGGGTCTGCTTGATCGCCGCGTCCATGAGATCGCGGATGATGCTGTCCACGTCCTTGCCGACGTAGCCGACCTCGGTGAACTTGGTCGCCTCGACCTTCACGAACGGCGCGTTAGTGAGCTTGGCCAAGCGCCGCGCGATCTCGGTCTTGCCGACGCCGGTAGGCCCGATCATGAGGATGTTCTTGGGATGGATTTCAGAGCGCATCGCACCCTGGACCTGCTGGCGGCGCCAGCGGTTGCGCAGCGCGATGGCAACGGCTCGCTTGGCGGACTGCTGGCCGACGATGTGCTTGTCCAGTTCCTGCACGATTTCGCGTGGCGTCATGGTGCCTGTCATTGCTGTGGGTTCTGTCATTTTTGTTCGCGAGACGGGAGATGAGAGACGAGAAACGAAAGAAGAAACGTATTTGCCCGCTTAGCGTCTCCCGTTTCTCGTCTCCCGACTTACGCCTCGATCGTCTCGATGGTCAGGTTGTGATTGGTGTAGATGCAGATGTCGGCGGCGATGTGCAGCGCCTTCTCGACGATCTCCTTGGCGCTCATTTCCGTGTTCTCCACCAGCGCGCGCGCGGCGGCGGTGGCGAAGGAGCCACCGGAGCCGATGGCGATGACGCCGTGCGCCTCCGGCTCCATCACGTCACCGTTGCCGGAAACCATCAGCGAAGTCTCCTTGTCGGCGACGATCAGCAGCGCTTCCAAGCGGCGCAGGGCACGGTCGCTGCGCCAGTCTTTGGCCATTTCGACCGCGGCGCGGGTGAGGTTTCCGCTGTGTTTTTCGAGCTTGCCCTCGAAGCGCTCGAACAACGTGAACGCATCCGCGGTGCCGCCGGCGAAACCGGCCGCAACTTTGTCGTTGTAGAGCCTGCGCACCTTGCGCGCATTGCCCTTGACGCGCGTATTGCCCATCGAGACCTGGCCATCGCCGCCGAGCGCAACTTGGTGTCCGCGGCGCACGCAGAGGATGGTGGTGCCGTCAAACTGTTTCATCGGTATGTCCGGATTCAGAAGCCTGTCCGGATGTTGGGGACGGCGCTTGCCGAATTCAAGGACAAACAAAAAAGGCACAGCTCGCGCTGTGCCTTTTTTTGCAGACAGAAGCGCTGACGGTTAACCGCCAGCATCGAATCGCTTACTTCTTGGGCTCGTCCTTCTTCGCAGCATCAGCAGCGGCCGGGGCAGCAGCGGCGTCAGCAGCCGGGGCCGGAGCAGCAGCGGCCGGGGCGGCAGCGTCGGCAGGCGCAGCAGCCGGGGCGGCGGCAGCGTCAGCGGCCGGCTGCGCAGCGGCAGGAGCGGCTTCGGCAGCAGGCTGTGCAGCGGCGGGGGCGGCTTCGGCCGGGGCGGATTCTTCCTGCTTGCCGCAGGCGGCGAGGGCCAGCGCGGAGGCCAGACCCAGGGCGATAACGAGATTACGGTTCATTGCAAAACTCCCATGGAATAAAGACGAATTGTCATCAGCGCCGGTTATCTGACACCGATAAGGCGGGCATTATGGGCAAGGATTGTGCGACGCACAAGAGGGAGCGCCTACTCCACCGTGACCGATTTGGCAAGGTTGCGCGGCTGATCGACATCTGTGCCCTTGAGCACGGCGACGTGATACGCGAGCAGTTGCAGCGGCACGGTATAGACCATCGGGCCGATCAGGTCGTCGGCGTGCGGCATGCCGATGAGGGTGACGCCGGGGCCGTTGGTAAAGCCGGCGGTTTCATCCGCGAACACGATCAGCTCGCCGCCGCGCGCGCGCACTTCCTGCAGGTTCGATTTCACCTTCTCCAGCAGTTCGTCGCGCGGCGCCACTGCGACCACCGGCATGTGCTCGTCCACCAGCGCCAGCGGGCCGTGCTTGAGTTCGCCGGCAGCGTAAGCCTCGGCGTGGATGTAGGAAATTTCCTTGAGCTTGAGCGCGCCTTCCAGCGCCACCGGGAACATGGTGCCGCGTCCCAGGAACAGCGCGTGCTGCTTGTGGATCAGACGCTCGGCCAGCGCCTTGAGCGCGGTGTCGTGCTCCAGCACCTGCTCGACCTTGGCCGACGCCGACATCAGGCTTTTCACATGGCGCTTTTCGTCTTCGGCCGATAGGCCCTGCCTGCGCGCGAGCAGCAGGGTGACCATGGCCAGCGCCATCAGCTGCGTGGTGAACGCCTTGGTCGAGGCGACGCTGCGCTCAGGGCCGGCGTGAGTCATCAGGGCGATGTCGGACTCGCGCACGAGCGAGGACTCCGGCGCATTGCATATCACCAGTGAAGCTGCCAGCTTTTTGGTCTTGGCGTGGCGCAGCGCTTCCAGCGTGTCGGCGGTTTCGCCGGACTGCGAAATGGTGATGAACAGGGTGTTGGATGTGATCACCGGATCGCGGTAGCGGAACTCGCTGGCGAGATCGAGCACGCAGGGAATGCGCGCGATCTGCTCGATCCAGTAGCGCGCGACCATGCCGGCATGCGCGGAAGTACCGCAGGCGGCGATCTGCACTCGCTCGACTTTGGCCAGCAATTCGGCGGACTTGGGTCCGAGGCAGGCTTCGAGCACGCGGCCGCCGGCGATGCGGCCTTCCAGCGTGTTGGCCAGCGCCAGCGGCTGCTCGAAGATTTCCTTGAGCATGAAGTGGCGATAGGGGCCCTTGTCCACCGCGTCGGGGCTGAGCGAGGACAGCCGCACCTGGCGCTTCTGCTCGCGTCCGGCGCTGTCGAAGATGCTGTAGCCGCCGGCGCGGATTTCGGCCAGATCGCCTTCTTCCAGATAGACGAAATGGTTGGTCACCGGCAGCAGCGCGCTGGCGTCGCTGGCGGCGAAGTGTTCACCGATGCCGATGCCGATGCACAGCGGACTGCCCTTGCGCGCCAGCAGCATGCGGCCTGGTGCAGCGGCGGAGATCACGGCGAGGGCGTAGGCGCCGTGAAAACGTGCGATGGCCTTTTGCACCGCCACACGTAGATCCTGCCCTTGATCCATGTAGTGCTGGATCAGGTGGGCGGCGACCTCGGTATCGGTTTCGGAAGAGAACTTGAAACCTGCGGCGACCAACTCTGCGCGCAATTCGTCGTGGTTCTCGATGATGCCGTTGTGCACCACGGCGACATCGCGCGAGACGTGGGGATGCGAATTGCGCTCGGCCGGCACGCCGTGCGTGGCCCAGCGCGTGTGCGCGATGCCAGTGCCGCCGTTGCCGGGCTGCGGCAGCAACTGCGCTTCGAGCTCTGCGACCTTGCCGACGGCGCGTGTCAGTTGCAACTTGTGCGCGTCGCCGATGACCGCGACACCCGCGGAGTCATAGCCGCGGTATTCCAGCCGCTTGAGTCCTTCCACGAGGATGGGAGTGACATTGCGTTGCGCGACTGCGCCGACTATTCCGCACATCGTTTCAACCTCTTGGGCCTTGAGAGCACATTACCGAGCATTTTCGCCTCACCCGCTCTTTTGTTCGATGCAGAAAGATTGTTTTATATTAATTGCTGATATTTATATTAACTAATATATTAAAACATTTTTCCTGCCGAAAACCGGAGAGCGGGTGGCCGATTCCAGAAGATGAGCCGCATCAGGATTTCTTTGTCGGCCGATGCCAGCCGGACAGGCTGACCTGTTTGCCGCGCGCCACCGTCAACTGGTCCGCTGGCGCATCCTTGCTGATCACCGAACCCGCGCCGATAGTCGCGCCCGTGCCGATCTTCACCGGCGCCACCAGCGCGCTGTTGGAGCCGATGAAGGCGCCGTCGCCGATCACGGTCTGGTGCTTGTTCACGCCGTCGTAATTGCAGGTGATGGTGCCCGCGCCGACATTCACACCTTCGCCCAGTTCGGCGTCGCCGACATAGCTGAGATGGTTGATCTTGCTGCCCTTGCCGACGCGGGTTTTCTTGGTCTCGACGAAGTTGCCAACCTTGGCGCCATCCGCCAGTTCGGTGCCAGGGCGCAGGCGCGCGAACGGGCCGATGTGCAGATCAGCCGCGCCCTTCACGCCTTCGAGCACGCTATGCGCCTCGACCACCGTGCCCGCACCCAGCTGCACGTTCTTGAGCACGCAATAAGGCCCGATGCTGACGTTGTCGCCCAGTTCGCAGACGCCCTCGACGATCACGCCGACATCGATCTTCACGTCCTGGCCGGCGAGGAGCATGCCGCGCAGGTCGAAACGCGCCGGATCGGCGAGCTGGACGCCCTCGCGCATCAGGCGCTGCGCCTGGCGCTGCTGGTATACACGCTCCATGCGCGCGAGCTGCGCGCGGTCGTTGACGCCTTCGACTTCCTCGGCGCTGGCCGCGTTGACGGTCTTCACCGCGTCGCCGTCGCGCACCGCGAAACCGACCACGTCGGTGAGGTAATACTCGCCCTTGGCGTTCGTGTTCCTGATCTGCGCCAGCCAGGGTTTGAGCAGGCGCGCCGGCGCGGCGAGCAGGCCGGTGTTCACCTCGGTGATCTTCTTCTGCTCGGCGCTGGCGTCATTTTCCTCGATGATGCCGGTCACCTGGCCCCGGGCGTCACGCAGGATGCGGCCGTAGCCGGCGGGCTGCGCCAATTGCACGGTGACGATGGCCAGCGCATCGCGCGCAGCGGCGGTGAGCGCGCGCAGAGTCTCCACCGAAATCAGCGGCACGTCGCCGTAGAGCACGAGGATCAGCGCGTCGTCCGGCGCCTGCGGCGCGGCCTGCTGCACGGCGTGGCCGGTGCCGAGCTGCTGCGTCTGCTCGATCCAGTTGACCGAACTGTCGCCGGGATGCGCCAAGTCGAACCACTCGCGCACTGCTTCCGCGCCATGACCGTGGACGATGTGGCAGGCCGCGGCATCGATGCCGCGCGCGGCGTCGAGCACGTGGCCGAGCATGGGCTTGCCGGCAATGGGGTGCAGGACCTTCGGCAACGCGGATTTCATGCGCGTGCCCTGCCCCGCGGCGAGAATGATGACGTGAAGTGAATTCATGTGAAATTTCTTCAACTGTTTTTTCTTGAGAAGAATGCCGGTTGGCGTTCTGAGCGGCCTATCTTGTTCTCAAAACCGCTGAAAAGACAAAGGGCGCCGTAGCGCCCTGTTCGTCCGTCCAGCGCCTTGCGGGCAAGGATTCAATGGGGCGGCGATTTCAGCTTTTTCACGAACTCGAGACGCGCTTCGGCCTCCACCAGTTCCGCCTGGGCCTTGGCCAGATCGATCTCGGTCGTGGCCTTGCCGAGCTTTTCCTCGGCGGACTGCTTGGCCTGGAGCGCGGCGTTCTCGTCCACGTCCTTGGCGCGCAGCGCGGTGTCGGCGAGCACGGTGACGAGGTGCGGCTGGATTTCCAGAATGCCGCCGCCGACGAAGAAGCTCAGTTCCGTGCCGTCTGCTTGCTGCACACGCAGTGCGCCCGGCTTCAGGCGCGTGAGCAGCGGCGCATGGCGCGGCGCGATGCCGACCTCGCCCATCTCGGCGGGAGCGAACACCATCGTCGCGTCGCCGGTATGGATCTGGCCTTCGGCGCTGACAATGTCGATGTGCAGTTGCGTCATTTGCGCTCCGTTACGTGAATTTCAAGGTGTAAATTGTGAAATGTAAATCGTAAATGGCGGCGTACGAATTCCTATTTACGTTTTTACAATTTACGTCTTAAAGTTTTTTGGCCTTCTCGACGGCTTCGTCTATCGAGCCAACCATGTAGAACGCCTGTTCCGGCAGTTGATCGTATTCGCCGTCGACGATGCCGCGGAAGCCACGGATGGTTTCCTTGAGCGAAACATACTTGCCGG
The DNA here is from genome assembly GCA_050740055.1 of Stenotrophobium sp. GTDB lineage: Bacteria > Pseudomonadota > Gammaproteobacteria > Nevskiales > Nevskiaceae > Stenotrophobium. Next base: position 332 of record JBOICL010000040.1, on the reverse strand, counting down.
GCGAGCCGGTGAACACTTCGGCGACATGGAAGGGCTGCGACAAGAAGCGCTGGATCTTGCGCGCGCGCGACACGGCGAGCTTGTCGTCTTCCGACAGTTCGTCCATGCCGAGAATCGCGATGATGTCCTTGAGCTCTTTGTAGCGCTGCAGCACGCCCTGCACATCGCGGGCGGTGTTGTAGTGGTCGTTGCCGAGCACATTGGGGTCGAGCTGGCGGCTGGTGGAATCCAGCGGGTCCACAGCGGGATAAATACCGAGCGAGGCGATGTCGCGCGACAGCACGACGGTGGCGTCCAGGTGCGCGAAGGTGGTCGCGGGCGAAGGATCGGTC
>JBOICL010000039.1:0-1740 GCA_050740055.1 Stenotrophobium sp. | reverse complement strand
TCAGGCTGCTGAACTGTTGCGGAGTATGTGAGTCGCCGCTGGCTAGGCTGATCTTGTAGAGCTTGCCGTTTTTGGCATAGACCACCAAAGCGTGCTGCAGGTTGGTCTGCGCGCCGGTGCCGGCGTCGAAATCGTATGTAGTGATGACCTTCGTATCGATGGTACCCGTTACCGCGTCGGTCACGCCGAAGCCGGAATCGGCGACGACCGGTGTGGCGGAGGGATTGGAGGGGTCGACCAGTTTGATGGAGCCACCCGATCCGGCATCGAAATAGGGCAACACAGCGGCGCTGCTGCTGCCACCGGAGCTGGAGCTGCTGCTGCCACCGGAGCTGGAGCTGCTGCTGCTGCCACCGGAGCTGGAGCTGCTGCCGCCGCCGGACGAGTTGCCGCTATTGAAGGAGTTGTTGTTGCAGGCAGCCAGCGCGAAACTCGCAATTAAAACGGCAGCGAGGGTGTTGCAGATTTTAATCAGCTTCATAGCGGTCTCCCATGGCGCCCTTCGGCGACGATTTCCTGTGACCGGTTTACGCTCTCATGGCAGTGCCGAACACCCCCTGAATGGGGGGTGCTCACGTTGTGTAAGACGTAAGACGTGAAGGTCTCCGCACTGTGTCAGCGATAGGACCCTCTGCGTGACATGGACCTTCTCCTGGTGAAGGCCCGATTAGCGTATCAATCTCAGACCGCTACATGGTCCAGCCTCAGGGGTTCACTCCACATAACTCCTAAACTGGGTCAACTTTCAAACCGCGCCAACACCCAACCAAATCAAACGAAGCGGGCCGCTGAATTTACGGCGTGCAAAGTCTGCTGAGCGCTTCCCAGTCCAGCACCGCGACGCCGAGCTTCTGCGCCTTGGCGAGCTTCGATCCCGCCGCCTCTCCTGCCAGCAGATAATCCGTCTTGGCCGATACCGAACCAGTGACCTTGCCGCCCTGTGCCTCGATGAACGCCGCCGCGGCATCGCGTGTCACTGGCAGCGTGCCGGTGATGACGAAGGTCTTGCCTAGCAAGGGACCTTCAGCGGTTCGGGCCGCCGCTTCGGGCCAGCGGACACCCGCCTCACGCAACTGGCGGATCAGTTCACGATGACTTGCCTGGCCGAACCACAGGCACAACTGGCGCGCGACTTCGGGGCCGACATCCGCCACTTCGCGCAGCCTCGGAAATCGCTCCTTGTCCTTGAGGCCTTCAGCGACCGCGGTAGGCGCGTCGTGGATCGCCGCCTGCTCCAGCGCCTCCAGCGTGCGGAAGTGCGCAGCGAGCGCCTGCGCGGTGGTTTCGCCGACATCGCGGATACCCAGTGCATAGATGAAGCGGCCGAGGGTGGTGTCCTTGCTACGCTCGATCGCATCGATCACGTTCTGCGCGGACTTCACGCCCATGCGCTCCAAGTCCGCGAGCACCGGCGTTTGCAGCCTGTAGATCCCGGCGGGCGACTGCACCAGCGATTTTTCGATGAGCTGTGCCAGCAATTTGTCGCCGAGGCCCTCGATGTCCATCGCGCGGCGCGAGACGTAATGCAGCAGCGCACCATGCAACTGCGCACGGCAACTGAGGCCGCCGCTACAACGCGCCACCGCCTCGCCCTCTTCCTGCACGATGGGGCTGCCGCAGACCGGGCATTGCAACGGCAGCTCGATCGCGCGCGCATCCGGCGGGCGCTTCGCCAGCACCACTTCCTTGACCTCCGGGATCACGTCGCCGGCGCGGCGCACGATCACGCTGTCGCCGATC
>JBOICL010000038.1:0-4888 GCA_050740055.1 Stenotrophobium sp. | reverse complement strand
CGCGTAGTGAGGCAACAGTTCCTGATGCAATTGAGCATACAGTTCGTTGAGCGTGGTGCGATCGCCCACAGCCACGTTGTAAACCTGGTTCACCGCCTCGGAGTTTTGACTGGTCGCAGCCAGTAAGTTGATCTGCACGGTGTTATCAATAAAGCAGAAGTCGCGGCTGGTCTCGCCGTCGCCGTTGATATAGACAGGCTCTCCCTTGATCAGGCTGGCGATCCACTTGGGAATGACGGCGGCGTAAGCGCCTTCAGGGTCTTGGCGGGGGCCAAAGACGTTGAAATAGCGCAGGCCGATCGTATTGAAGCCATAGCATCGGGCGAACACGTCCGCGTAAAGCTCATTGACGTATTTGGTCACGGCGTAGGGGGACAGCGGCTTGCCAATAACGTCTTCCACCTTGGGCAGGCCCGGATGGTCGCCATAGGTCGAACTCGATGCCGCGTAGGTGAAACTGCTGACCTTCGCATCCCGTGCGGCCACCAGCATATTGAGAAAGCCGTTGATATTGACGGTATTCGTGTAGATAGGGTCTTTGATCGAACGTGGCACCGAGCCTATCGCTGCTTGATGCAATACGTAATCGACCCCGGTCGTGGCCTCTTGGCAGGTGGCCAGATCACAGATATCACCCTCGATGAAGCGGAAACGCGCCCACTGTTCCGGTGCAACCAGCGTCTGGACTTCATCGAGGTTACGCTGATAGCCGGTGGCGAAATTGTCGAGGCCGACCACGGTCTGGTTCAGCTTGAGCAGGGTCTCCAGCAGATTGGAGCCGATGAACCCAGCAACGCCTGTAACCAGCCAGGTCTTGGGGCTTTGGAGAAGATCATGCTGAAGGGTTTGGTAGCGGGTGGTCATGCTGTTTTTTATGGTCATCAATTTTTACTGCATTCCGTTTCAAAGCTTGTGTGATTCAACTGCGCTTCTCGCCTGCGGCTCGCCCTCACCCGGCCCTTCGGGCCACCCTCTCCCGTCCCACAGGGACTCCCTTCGGTCGCAAGCGGGAGAGGGGAACACAAAGATGTAGAAGCTACGCTGTCCATCATTTACTTTACAGGCGCAGATCAACTGCGTCCGCGGGCAGGATGTATTTCAGGTCATACAGCACGTGACCGGGCTTGCCAAATTTGCGGATGGTATTGGCATCCATAGCGGCAAACTGCTTGTGGGCAACGGCGAGGATGATGCCGTCATACGCTCCGGCTTGCGGCTTGGGGATCGGCGTAATGCCGTATTCGTGCTCAGCCTCCGCACCGGAAACCCATGGGTCGTAAACATCGACCGTCACGTTGTATTCCGCCAGTTCGCGCAGGATGTCCACCACCTTGGTGTTGCGCAGGTCGGGGCAGTTTTCCTTGAACGTGAGGCCCATCACCAGCACGCGGGCACCGTTGACCTGAATACGGCGTTTCATCATCGCCTTGATCAACTGGCTGGCAACGTGCGCGCTCATGCCGTCGTTGATGCGGCGGCCGGCGAGGATCACTTCCGGGTGATAGCCGATGGCCTCGGCCTTGTGCGTGAGGTAATAAGGGTCTACGCCGATGCAGTGCCCGCCGACCAGGCCGGGACGAAACGGCAGGAAATTCCACTTGGTGCCGGCGGCGAGCAGGACGGCTTCGGTATCAATCCCCAGCCGGTTGAAGATCAGGGCCAGCTCGTTGATCAGCGCGATATTGATATCGCGCTGGGTGTTTTCGATCACCTTGGCCGCTTCCGCCACGCGGATGCTCGGCGCCTTGTGCGTGCCGGCAGTGATGATGGTGGCGTAGAGGCTGTTTACAAACTCGGCGATTTCCGGCGTAGAGCCGGAAGTCACTTTCCTAATGGACGGCAAGCGGTGCTGTTTGTCGCCGGGATTGATGCGCTCGGGGCTATAGCCGGCGAAGAAGTCACGATTGAAGACCAGCCCGGAGACTTTCTCCAGCACGGGCACGCAGACTTCTTCCGTCGCGCCCGGATAGACGGTGGATTCGTAGATCACGACATCACCAGCCTTGAGCACTTTGCCAATGATTTGGCTTGCGCCAATCAGGGGGGTGAAATCCGGCCGCTTGTGATCGTCCACAGGCGTGGGCACGGTGACGATGAAGACGTTGCAGGCGCGCAGGTCTTCGGGCCGGGAGCTAAAGTGCAGTTGCGCTGCGGCGGCAAGTTCTTCCCGTTCAACTTCGCGAGTGCGGTCCTTGCCCGCACGCAGCTCGTCGATGCGGCCCGCATTGATATCAAAGCCCAGCACTGGAAAGTGTTTGCCGAATTCCACTGCAAGCGGCAAGCCCACATAACCGAGGCCGATGATGGCAATCGATGATTTATTTGGTTGCATGGAGATGAGATAACAAACTTCGGTTCAAAGTCGTCCTGAAACCGGACGCAAGGCTACTAAAATTCCTCCTTGGGGAGGCTCAGGTCAACTAAAGCGAAACAGGCTTAATCAGCCAACTGCGAGCATCTATAGCACTGTCATCTTCTCCAGCACTTTCCGATGGCTCAGCTTCCGGATAGTTTTTTGAATTCTGAGAGAGGCTGTATTGGGGCTCGTATGAGGAAAATCCTATAACAAGCCTGCGTAATATGCCCATGACGCCTTCAAGATCGTGACTCAAACAAGCCGCATTTAACTGCATCAACGATGAATGCAGGATTTCCCAATCGAGAAAGTCTTCCTGGGCCTTGAATATTCTTGGATGCTCGGTTTCGCCGGTTTGATTTCCAATGAGCAGTTCTTCGTAGAGTTTTTCTCCTGGCCGCAGGCCGGTAAATTTGATCTCGATATCGCCCGCGTCAGAACCAGGTTCGCGAATTTCCAATCCCGTCAGATGGATCATGCGCCGTGCTAGATCCAGAATTCTGACGGGCTGGCCCATATCCAGCACAAATACCTCTCCGTGGGCACCCATAGAACCTGCCTGGATCACCAGCAGCGCCGCCTCCGGTATCGTCATGAAATAGCGCGTCACTTCAGGATGCGTGACAGTGACCGGACCACCAGCACGAATCTGCTTTTTAAACAAGGGAACGACCGAGCCGCTGGATGCGAGAACATTGCCGAATCTCACCATCGTCATGCGCGTCTGCGGGTGACGCTTCGCCAGTGCCTGCACAATCAATTCGCAAACCCGCTTGGATGCGCCCATCACGTTCGTAGGGCGTACGGCTTTATCAGTCGATACTAGTACCAGATTCTTGACGGCGTTTTTTACCGCTTCCTCTACAACTGTCAAGGTGCCGGTCACGTTGTTTTTTACAGCTGATATCACATTGGTCTCGACCAGAGGCACGTGCTTGTAGGCTGCAGCGTGATAAATCGTTTCCACACCAGAATCGCGGATGGATCGCGCTACCAAGTCACGATCCAGAACATTGGCCAAAACTGAAACGATTTCACATCCATATATGGAACTACTGTTTTGCAGTTCCTGACCAATGGTATAGAGCGCAAACTCGGACGCTTCGTAGAGCACTAGACGGCTTGCGCCACGCTTTACGATCTGCCTGCATAACTCGGAACCAATCGATCCTCCAGCCCCTGTGACCATCACAGACCGGCCCCGGATGCATTGATCCAGCAGTGCGTCAATGGGCATCACTGCATCGCGATCGAGAATGTCATCGATCTGAACCTCACGCAGTTCGTCAATCTGCTTGCGCCCGCTGGCGAGATCCTCGATGCCCGGCATCACAAGTACCTGCACGGCCAACGGCTCCAGCTGTTCGAGAATTTTCCTGCGCTGCGACCGCCCGGCTGACGGTATCGCCAGCAAAACCCGCTCGAATTTCAACTGCTTTTTCAGTTTGACGATTTCATCCGGGGAATGAACGCGAAGACCCCTGATCGTCCTGCCTAGCAATTCTTGCCTGTCGTCTACAAATGCGACCGGCCGGGATTGGCAGTTGATATCCAGGGCTGCCGCAAGTTGGGTTCCGGCATCTCCTGCTCCATAAATCAGCACATCGATAGCATCGCCCTGCTTCAGGAATGGCCGCAGGAATCGCGCCGCCACGCGCCGGAGTACCAGCAAAGCGACGAATCCGACGAAGGTGTATGTGATGAAGGCTCTCCATGAACTGGAAAGCCCAGCGATGCCACAAAACAGGTGCAAAAGCACACAAGCGGCCAACATGGCGAACAAGCACCGCTCTATGAACTTCATGTCGATAAAGCGGACCACGACGTGGTAAGCACCGAATGCCCAGAGGCACGCAATGGTCAGCAGCGGAGCGAGGATCAGCAGAGCGACGATCGATCCGTACGAGAGGGAATAATGAAAACGGGCGAGAACTATCGCAAAAAGCATGCTCATCGCGAGAACGAATGAATCGGCTGCAATAACTATGACTGCTTTCACCCGGCCGGGACGTGATACCAGGTAATGCGCAGTCTTGTTTCGCCAGGATTCATTCATTTTGGACACCGTAGCTTGCACAATCGGCAGGCAGGTCACAGGCACGCTGAATGATCATCATTATAGGTCTGAACAGCTTCTAAAACGCTTAAGTGATCGGCACGGTACAACAATCAACGCAGGCAGAGCGTGATCTGCCGCTCAATTTCGAGCTAACGCACAGGAAGTTTTAACAGTTGGGCTCAAGTTATTGAACACCTGAACTCACGGCATTTCGTCAATTTCCCTGGCCTTGGGCGGCAGCAGGTCTTCGCGGGTGATGCCGAAAACGATCGCAAGACCCGTGGAAATGTAGATAGATGAATAGGTCGCGACGATCACGCCGACGATCATCGCCACCGAAAAGCTGTGCACGCTGGGGCCGCCGAGGAGGAACAGCGCGGTACAAACCAGCAGGGTGGTGACATGGGTGATGACGGAGCGCAGCAGGGTCTGGTTGACCGAGAGGTTGACGATGTCGTAGATCGTGCCCTTGC
>JBOICL010000037.1:0-1550 GCA_050740055.1 Stenotrophobium sp. | reverse complement strand
CTACGAATGTGGTCAGTTGCGTAGCACCGAGGATTTGCGTGACTACGTGGTCGCAGCCCGCGCCGACGGACTGGAATGGGCGGCATGAAGCTGCACCGCACCCCTTTGGCTGGCTTGATGCGGATCGAAACCACTCCGATCCAGGACGAGCGTGGCCGCTTCGTCCGCATTTTCTGTGAAACGGAATGCGCCGGGCTGCGATCGAACCTGCATTGGACCCAGATCAATATGTCCGGCACCTTGCACAAAGGCACCGTGCGCGGCATGCATTTTCAATTTCCACCGGTGGCGGAAACCAAGTTGATCCGCTGCCTGCGAGGCCGCGTGTTTGATGTCGCCGTCGATCTGCGCGCCGACTCGCCAACCTTCCTGCACTGGCATGGAGTGGAATTGAGTGAAGCCGGGTCGATGCAATTCTTCATACCCGAAGGCTTCGCACACGGATTCCAGGCGCTCACCGACGATGCGCAGTTGCTGTATCTGCATACCGCCGCATGGAGCCGTGAGCACGAAGGCGCGCTACGCTACAGCGACCCAGCGCTGTCTATCGCATGGCCATTGCCGGTGACACAGATTTCCCAGAAAGACCGCAACGCGTCGCTACTGGACGGCAAGTTCAGCGGGATTCACTTATGAAATGCCGGTTCTGCGCCATGCCGCTGCACGACGTACTTCTGGATCTTGGCAGCGCCCCGCCCTCAAACGCCTTTCTGACTGCGGATGCACTCAATGCGCCGGAGACCTGGTTCCCGCTGAAGTTGTTCACCTGTAGCAACTGCCATTTGGTACAAATCGACGAAGTGCAATCGCACGCGGCGCTGTTTGCCCCTGACTATGCGTACTACTCCTCGTTCTCGCGTTCCTGGCTGGCTCATGCCGAGCGCTATGTCGAGCAAGCGGTAGCCAAGCTGGCACTCGATCAACGCAGCCTGGCCATGGAGATCGCATCCAACGATGGCTATCTCTTGCAATACGTCAAAGCACGCGGCATCCCCTGTATCGGCATCGAACCCACTACCGGCACCGCCAAAGCCGCGCAGGAGAAAGGCATTGAGACTTTGACGCGCTTCTTCGGCCGCGAATTTGCCGGGGAATTTGTCCGTACACGGCGGCGAGCCGACCTAATCGTTGCCAACAATGTTCTGGCTCATGTGCCCGATCTCAACGATTTTGTCGCCGGCATTGTCGTGGCGCTTGCTGAGGGGGGCACTGTCACCGTCGAGTTTCCGCATTTGATGGAATTGATCGCGCACAAGCAGTTCGACACGGTTTACCACGAGCACTTCTCGTATTTCTCGCTTCACACGGTGCGCTCCATATTCGCAGCTCACGGCCTGCGCGTGTGGGACGTAGAACAACTACCGACGCACGGCTGCTCGCTGCGCATCTGGGCCGCACACGAGCACAGCAACCATGTTGAAACTCCTGCTGTCGCGGCGTTGTTGAGCCTGGAAGCCCGGGCAGGCATGCAGGACGCCGCTTACTATCAGGGTTTTCAGGCACAGGCTGATGCGGTCAAGAACGACTGCCTGACGTTCCTGCTGGAACAG